>JAZFSN010000227.1:0-11914 GCA_036446195.1 Thermodesulfovibrionia bacterium
GTTTGATTAAATTCATCAATGTCAATAAATGGTTTGGAGCCCTTCATGTACTGAAAGATATCAATCTCGAAATTTCTCAGGGTGAGGTTATTGTAATATGTGGGCCCAGTGGGAGCGGTAAAAGCACACTAATCAGAACCATCAATGGACTTGAACCCATACACAAAGGTGAAATAATCGTTGATGGATTTTCTCTTGCAAATCCTAAGACGGATGTTACTGCCCTCAGGGCTGAAATCGGAATGGTCTTTCAGCACTTCAACCTGTATCCTCATAAAACAGCACTTCAAAATATTATGCTTGCACCTATGAAAGTAAGAGGGCTAAGCAAAAAACAGGCAAAAGAAAGAGCAATTATGCTTTTGGAGAGGGTTGGTCTTGCTGATAAATGTGATATGCACCCTGTGCAGTTATCAGGCGGTGAGCAGCAGCGGGTTGCAATCGCACGGAGTTTAGCAATGGAACCTAAGATAATGCTGTTTGACGAACCCACATCTGCGCTTGATCCTGAGCTCATAAATGAAGTCCTGGAGGCCATGACCTCACTTGCCCAGGAAGGTATGGCTATGGTTGTAATAACCCATGAAATGGGCTTTGCTCAAAGGGTTGCAAACAGGGTAGTTTTTATGGATAAAGGAGAAATCCTTGAAATAGAAAAGCCAGGTGATATATTCGCTAATCCAAAACACAAAAGGACAAAGGAATTTATGAGTAAGATTCTTCATATGCCCATTTCTACTAACAACAGGCAAAGGGAGAAATAAAAATTTTTGATTTAGCATACGAATTTGACTGGAGCATTCCATTCAGGGAACCCTATTTTCAGTGGATGATTACCGGGGTTAAAATTACCCTGCTTATAGCTGTGGTTACATCAATCTTATCCCTGCTCCTGGGCACAGTGGTAGCAGTAATGAGGAATTCAAGGGTAAAACCCCTTCGTGTAGTGGGCAACCTTTATGTTGAAATCTTTCGTAATATACCTGGCTTATTATGGCTTCTGTTTTTTTATTTTATGTTCCCTGAGATTCTTCCTTTTGCCTTAGGCGACAGGCTCAATGCATACATATATTACCCGATAGTAGCCAGTATCATCGCACTAACTCTTGATAATACGTCTTATGTTTCAGATATTTTACGCAGCGGTCTAAGGGGAATTCCCCCTGGGCAAAGAGAAGCTGCAATCTCTACAGGACTTAACCGTGTACAACAATATCAATATGTATTACTTCCCCAAACCTTTAGAAAAATACTGCCTCCTCTCGGAACCCGAATGATACATAATTTTAAAAATTCATCTTTATGCATGGCTATAACAGCCCCTGAGCTTACATGGGCAACACAGCAGATAGAATCACTAACATTCAGAGGTCTTGAGGCTACTACTATTGCAACACTTTTTTATGTTTTTGTGGCACTGTCCATGGGTGGAATTATTATATTACTTGAAAAACACTATAAGATTGACATTTCAAGCATAACTCATATGGAAACTAATTAGTTCTTGCTGAAAAACCCATCAAGAACTTGATGACACAGATTTATTTTATAATGATTGCACATATAAAAAACAAGATTATACGGATAAAGGTAATCTGTGTAATCGTCCTTAGAAATCGGCGTAATCATAGTTTTCACACTTTTTCAGTGGAAACTAATTAAAGCTATGAATTTCCTTATTGAGCAACTTGGCAACTGGAGTTTTTACCTTGTAGGGGCATATCCTAAAGGGCCATTGGGAGGTCTCGTAATAAATATAACCATAGCTGTCATCTGCCTAGTAATGAGTTTTTTCATCGGGGCAATTTTTGGACTTGGGCGGCTCTCGTGCAGAAGATATATCAGTTATCCATGCATTATATACATAGAAACAATAAGGGCAACTCCTGCACTTTTAATTGTTTTTTGGTTCTTCTTTTTCATTCCCAGTGTATTAGGTAAGGATATTTCCATTTTCTGGAGTGCTGTTATTGCACTCACTATATATTCTACTGCTTATCAAGCTGAAATCATCAGGGCAGGTGTTCTGGCAGTACCAAGGGGCCAGATGGAGGCTGCGTTATCAAGCGGAATGACACGAATTCAGGCTATAAGAACGGTAATCCTCCCTCAGGCATTTAGAATGATGATTCCATCCTTTGTCGCCTTTTTTATATCGCTCTTTAAAGAGACTTCTATTATCTATATTATCGGGGTTATTGAACTTGTGCAAGTAGGCATAATTGTTAGCCAGCGCCAACCAGACAGGATGTTTGCAGCATATATATGCATGGCGATAGGGTTTTTTGTTATTTGCTACAGCATGTCACGTTTAGCAAAGATGCTTGAAAAACGGTTTGGCATGTATGATTTTACATCCTACAGACCTACTGTCTGGAGAACTGACCTGATCTTATACCCCTTAAGGAAGAAAAAAATTACAACATAGAGTCTTTTTTGCAGTTTCCTAAGTTTTTTTAACTATGCCCACAACTCTAAAACTGCAATTGATCTCATAACATAAAAAAATTTGTTATTCGTTATACGTTAATCGTATCAACTAATAACCAATAACGTATAACGACTTTTCAGTTAGCGGGGTTTACACGGAATTTAGGCTTGTGATATTATTAAAACTCGTTAATTCCTGTTTAGTTTAGGAGAAAACTGCGATAATGAAGAGTGCAATTGGTATTGATATCGGGGGCACAAATATAAAGGTCGTACATATCTCGGAAGAAGGGGATATCCTGACAAGTTTGACCGAGCCTACCCCTGCCAGCCCGGGGGCGTCTTCCGAGGATGTAAAAAATGTAGTGATAAAGATTTTCAGGAATATCCTGAATGACAATGTTATTGGCATCGGCTTTGGGATTGCAGGGCTCATCGACAGAAAAAATGGAATAGTTATAGAATCCCCAAACATTCCTGCAATCAATGGTTTCACTGTAAAGAAAACCTTTGCAAAGGAATTTTCTCTTCCCATTATAGTTGAAAATGACGCCAATACGTATGCGTATGGAGAAAAATGGCTTGGAACCGGAAAGGACTTTAATAATTTTGCTGTTCTAACTATAGGCACCGGTATAGGCGGCGGAATAATCTATAAAGGCGAACTTTTTGAGGGAGCGGTTGAAATAGGACATATGGTAATTGAGCCACAGGGCCGTTTTTGTACATGCGGCAGTTTTGGCTGTCTTGAATCATATGCCTCAGGCAGGGCCATTGTTGACAGTACAATAATCTCCCTGGAGAGGGGCACAAAAAGTTTGCTCACGGAATGCTGTGACGGCAATTTCTATAAAATAACACCGGAGCTCATTTATAAAACTGCACTTGACGGCGACAATCTTAGCAGGGAAATTTTTAGGGAAATCGGAAGATATCTCGGTATCGGCATAGCTAACCTTGCAAATATTTTCAGCCCGGAGGCAGTGATTCTTGGAGGCGGACTTATAGGTGCCTGGGATTTGTTTATTGATGAGCTAAAAAAAGAATTCTCTAAAAGGGCTCTCAAGTCTCTCTCTGCCAATATTAAAATATTAAAAACCACCATGAAAGAAGACAGCGGCTCAATAGGAGCTGCAGGCCTTATCTTCAAAACTATAAATCAATCCGGTTTCCCCCGTAAAAATACCGTTCAATCCTCCATCTGAATTTAATGCGTGAGAGTAATATAAGAAATTTCTCTATTATCGCTCATATAGACCACGGAAAATCTACACTGGCAGACAGAATACTCGAATTAACAGGCGCCCTCTCCGGCAGAGAAAAAGTGGAACAGATTTTGGACTCCATGGATCTTGAGAAGGAACGCGGAATAACTATTAAAGCTCACCCCGTAAGGCTAAAATATACTGCATTAAACGGGAGACCGTATATTCTAAACCTTATCGATACCCCGGGACACGTTGATTTCTCTTATGAGGTCTCAAGGAGTCTTGCTTCCTGTGAAGGTGCTCTTCTTGTAGTAGATGCTACGCAGGGAGTCGAGGCTCAGACCCTTACTAATGCCTATCTTGCAGATGAACACAATCTCGAGATAATTCCGGTAATAAATAAAATTGATCTTCCAGGAGCAGAACCTGACAGAGTGAAAGCCCAAATAGAGGAATCTATAGGCATAGACTGTACTGAGGCAATTATTACTTCTGCAAAGAAAGGTATCGGAATCAGGGAGGTGCTGGAAGCCGTAGTAAAAAAAATTCCGCCGCCAACGGGCAGTGAAATTCTCCCTTTAAAGGCTTTAATTTTTGATTCCTGGTTTGATAATTATCGGGGAGTTGTCGTACTCGTAAGACTGTTTGACGGCAAGATAGAAAGTGGTACAAAAATAACTCTCATGGCTGCTAAAAAAAGCTTTGAAGTCAGCGAAGTAGGGGTCTTTATCCCACATAAAAAGCCCGTAAGGTCTCTTAAGGCAGGCATGGTCGGATATATAATTGCCGGTATAAAAAATGTTACTGATACAAAAATCGGCGATACAATTACGTCAGCAGACAACCCTGCTTCTGAACCATGCCATGGTTACAGGGAAGCAAAACCAATGGTCTTTTGCGGATTATATCCTGCAGAAACCAGCCGTTATGAGCCCCTAAAAAATGCCATGGAAAAACTCAGGCTTAATGATTCATCCTTCAGCTTTGAGCCAGAATCTTCAGTCGCGCTTGGATTCGGCTTTAGGTGCGGTTTTCTCGGACTTTTACACATGGAAATCGTAAAAGAACGGCTTGAAAGAGAATTTGGACTTACCCTTATAAATACCGCGCCTACTGTTATCTATAAAATTACTAAAACTGAAGGTAAAATCCTTTTTATAGAAAACCCGGCTAAACTACCCGGGCAGTATGAGAAAATAGAGGAGCCTTTTGTTAAAGTCATAATTTTTATTCCACAGAAGTATGTTGGTCAAATACTTGAACTGTGTCAGGAAAGAAGGGGTGCTCAGAAAGATTTCAACTATTTGGACAAAGACAGGATAATTATCACATATGAGCTTCCCCTGAATGAGATTTTATGGGATTTTTATGATAAACTAAAGTCCTTTTCAAGCGGGCACGCTTCTATGGATTACGAATTTATAGGTTACAGGGAATCTAAGCTTGCCCGGCTTGACCTGCTTCTAAATGGTGAAATCGTGGATGCGCTGTCGCTTATTGTTCACAAAGACAGGGCGCATTATAAAGGCAGACAGCTCGCCGGAAAACTGCGTCAGATTATCCCAAGACAGCTTTTTGAAGTTGTAATTCAGGCAGCTATTGGAAATAAAATAATAGCAAGGGAAAGCATCAAGCCTATGAAGAAAAACGTTCTTGCAAAATGCTATGGAGGAGATATAACAAGGAAAAGAAAACTTCTTGAAAAACAAAAGGAAGGCAAGCGCAGGATGAAGCAGGTCGGAAGGGTTGAAATTCCCCAGGAGGCTTTTCTTGCTGTGCTTAAGATAAAATAAGAATATGTTACTCGTTATACGTTAATCGTTACCTGCCTGCCAGCAGGCAGGTTCGAAACAACTCTACTCTACGAGTCATAGACGAGTCGTAGGCTAATAACCAATAACGAATAACTAATAACGTTTTTTTAAATGGAGGTTGACAGGCATTGGCAAAAAAGAAATCAAAACTAAGAGAATATACAGAGGCCATAATAATAGCATTAATTCTGGCTCTTTTGATAAGGGGGTTTATAGTTCAGGCATTTAAGATCCCTTCCGGCTCCATGATACCAACCCTGGCTATTGGCGACCAGATACTTACAAACAAATTTATATATGGGTTAAAGGTACCTTTTACGGACAGCCGCTTCTTAATCCTCAGACAGCCGCGCCGAGGCGACATAATTGTATTCTCCTATCCTGGAAACAGGCAAAAGGAGGAGTGTAGGAGTTTTTCTGAAAATGTCGCTTCAAGATTTCAAAACTTCTGGAATAATAAAAACCCTTTTTATTTATTCAAAGATAACTGCAGAGACTTCATAAAAAGGATCGTGGGCACAGGAGGAGACAGGATAGAGATAAAAAACAACACTGTATATGTAAACGATATTGCACTGGATGAACCTTATGCTATATATAAAGATAAAAAGAATATGGCAATGTTTGTTGAGAAAACAGGCAGTTTTGGACCTATCAGTGTCCCATACGGTAAATTTTTTGTCATGGGGGATAACAGAGATAAAAGTTCGGACAGCCGAATCTGGGGATTTGTAGATATGAGTGAAATAAAGGGCAAGGCCTTTATAATTTACTGGTCATGGAATAACAATGGGAAGTGGCTTGGAAAAGTCCGATGGAACAGGATAAGCAAGACTTTACATTAAAATACCAAAAAACTGAAGACATTAATCCTTGCTTAATAAGTTATTATAAAAAACATATACCTCGAGGAGGGAAAAATGAAAAAGACAATTATCTTCCTCATTTTTTTAGTGTTGACGGGTTACTCCTTATACCTGGTTGCTGTTCCTCATTACAATCACTTTGCATTTAAAAGTGATTTAGAGGAGCTCTTGAAAATAACAATAAACAATGACTCTATTAGATTTACAGAAAATATTATGAATCTTGTAGAAGAGTATAATATTCCTATTAAAAAAGATGACTTATACTTAACGTGGAATAACGGATTCACTGTAAAAACAGACTGGGAAGAAACAGTTAATTTTTTTAGTCTATATCAGAAAACCTTTAAATTCCAAATTGATACGCGTAAACTTCGTTAGAAAGCTCTGGTGAGGCTTTCGAACGGGGTAAATAAAGACTGAACACCGGAAAATGTTTACAGGACTTATTGAAAGCACAGGAAGAATTACATCTCTCATAAAACAGGGAAACGGTATTAAACTGACCTTAAGGCCTGAATCTGATATGGAATTGAAAACAGGCGACAGTATCTCTGTAAACGGCGTCTGTCTCACTGTGGTTGAAACCGGGAAAGACATTGCCTTTGAGATATCACCGGAGACAATACGAAGCTCAAATCTTGGCGAGCTGAAGGCCAATGACAGGGTAAACCTTGAGCAGGCTTTGAGCCTTACCGATCGTCTCGGTGGACATATAGTAACCGGCCATGTGGATGGTATCGGGTCAATTATCGATAAAAAACGCATTGGGGAGTATACCTTTTATACTTTTGAAGCGTCCTCAGAGATTTTAAAATACACGGTTAAAAAAGGGGCAATAGCTGTTGATGGAATAAGCCTTACAGTAACCGGGCTTGACGACAGGTCATTCAGTGCAGCCATTATACCCCACACCCTTGCTGTGACAAATATCGGGGATAAAGGCATTGGCGATAAGGTGAATCTTGAGGTTGATATTATCGGCAAATATGTTGAAAAATTTATGAACAGGCAAAACACTGATTTAAAGCTCATGGAATTGCTTAAAGAAGAAGGTTTTACAAAATGAAAAATCGTCCCGAAGTGTCGGGATTAAATTTCGGAGAAATTGATGCGTAAGTACATATTTAACACAATAGACGAGGCCATCTCAGACATAAAAAAAGGCAAGATGGTCATCCTTGTTGACGATGAAGACAGGGAAAATGAGGGTGATCTTATGATTGCTGCTGAAAAAGTAACCCCTCAGATTATTAATTTTATGGCTAAATTCGGCCGGGGTCTTATATGCCTCTCTTTAACTCCTGAAAGAGTAGATGAGCTTAATCTCCCAATGATGACTGATCTTAATACCTCTCGTTTTGGAACCGCTTTTACAGTTTCAATTGAAGCAAAAAGGGGCGTAACTACAGGTATTTCTGCCTCTGACAGGGCAAAAACTATACTTGCGGCAATTAATCCCAAAACCAAGCCGGATGACCTGGTAAGGCCGGGACATATATTCCCTTTAAGTGCCCAGCCCGGAGGAGTTCTTCAGAGGGCTGGACAAACTGAAGGCTCTGTTGATCTGGCAAGACTGTCAGGCTTTTATTCTGCGGGAGTTATTTGCGAGATAATGAATGACGACGGCACAATGGCACGGGTCCCGCAACTCTCAAAGTTCACACGTAAACACGGGTTGAAGCTGATTACAATAAAAGACCTGATTAAATACAGAATGCGTAATGAATGCCTTGTAACGAGACTGGCTACAACAAAACTGCCTTCTGTTCATGGAGGTGAGTTTACTGCTACTGTTTTTGAAAATATGGTTGACAAATCAGTACATATAGCTCTCATTAAGGGAGATATTAATCCTGATGAAGATGTCCTTGTAAGGGTTCATTCTGAATGTCTCACAGGTGATGTCTTTGGCTCAAAGAGATGTGACTGTGGAGAGCAGATTCACAAAGCAATGTCAATGATAAAAAAAGAGGGTAAAGGCGTGCTCCTGTATATGAGGCAGGAAGGCAGGGGCATAGGGCTTGTTAATAAATTAAAGGCTTATGAACTTCAGGATAAAGGATTAGATACTGTTGAGGCAAATATAAAACTGGGATTTAAGCCTGATTTAAGGGATTACGGTATTGGTGCACAGATACTTGTCAATCTTGGAGTTAGAAAGATGCGGCTCATGACCAACAACCCGAAAAAGATTATTGGACTTGAAGGATATGGCTTACGTATTGTTGAGAGAGTGCCAATCGAAACAAAACCGCACAGGAGAAATATCAAATATTTAAAGGTAAAAAAAAGAAAACTGGGGCATATATTGGAGAATATATAAGACATCCTATAAGGATGCTTGATTTCACAGATTGAAAGACAAGATTACACAGATGTAAGAAAGTAGCTGATAGAGAGAAAAATCTGTGTAATCATAATTAGTAATCGGTGTAATCAGCTATAATTTATAGCAGGAGGGATATTATGAAAAAATATGAAGGAGAACTTAAGGCAGAAGGGCTCAGATTCGCCATAATTGTCAGCCGCTTCAATGATTTTATAACCAATAAACTCCTTGACGGCGCAATTGATGCCCTTTTAAGACATGGCGCTACAGATCAGAACGTGGATATAATAAAGGTGCCGGGTTCCTTTGAAATCCCACTCACGGCAAAAAAAATTGCTGAAAAAAAATCTTATGATGCGGTAATCTGCCTTGGTACAATAATTCGCGGGGCTACCCCTCACTTTGGTTATATTGCCTCTGAAGTAACAAAAGGGATTGCCTCTGCTTCAATTGAAACCGGGATACCTATTGCTTTTGGTGTCATCACTGCTGATACCATTGAACAGGCCATTGAAAGAGCAGGAACAAAAAGCGGCAACAAAGGATGGGACTCTGCATTAGCGGCAATAGAAATGGCTCAGCTTCTTAAGAAGTTATAAGTTATATGTTATTAGTTATTAGTAAAAAAACTGGCTTCAGAGCGGTTGTTTCCCGTTCATGTCTTGCTTTTTACTCATTACTCATTACCCGTTACTCATTGCTTCTTTATGAAGAGACGTAGAGCCAGAGAATATGCTTTACAGTTACTCTTTCAGCTTGACCTGACAGGTAACGAATTAAATGAAGAGTTGCTGAAAGAATTCTGGGAGGGTAATAACGAAGAGCCTGATGTAAAAGAATTCACTTATAGTATTACCAGCGGAACAAGGGAAAATCTTAATACAATAGATGAAATCATAAAAAAGGCTGCGGAGCACTGGTCAATCGACAGAATGGCTGTTGTTGACAGAAATATTCTAAGGGCGGCTACTTATGAGCTTATTTACAGAACAGACATCCCGTCCGCTGTAATAATAAATGAAGCAATTGAAATTTCAAAAAAATACTCAACAGAAGATTCAGCATCATTCATAAACGGGATATTAGATAAAATTCAAAAATCTCAAAGAACCGCAGATGAAAAACGCAAATGAAGATATTTGCGGTAATCTGTAATATATCAGCGATCATCTGTGTTTCTTGAGATGCGTTATGCAATCATCTCAGATGTGCACGCTAACCTTGAAGCCCTGAATAACGTACTGAAAAAAATAGAAGAAGAAACCTGTGATGAGCTGATGTTTCTGGGAGACAGTGTCGGCTATGGGCCAAACCCAAATGAATGTATATACAGGCTAAAAGAAAAAACAAAAATTTTACTTGCTGGAAACCACGACATGGCAGCTGTTGGAACTGCTGATATCAAACATTTTAATCCTTATGCCCGAGCTACTGTTGAGTGGACACAGGAAATTCTAAGTAATGAAAACCGTTCTTTTCTTAACGGGCTTCCACTTACAGAAGAGGTGGATGACAGTATTTTGCTAGTTCATTCAACCCCCAAAGAGCCTGAAAAGTGGCATTATCTGCTTAATGCAGGTGATGCTGATTCAAATTTTTCTTTTTTTTCAAAAAAAATATGCTTTGTAGGCCACAGCCACATTCCTTTTATAATAGAACAGGCCCCAGGAGGCAATATAACTATATATAAAGACCGCGCAGACATCAAAAAAAGACACAGATATATTATAAATGCAGGCAGTGTAGGCCAGCCAAGGGATAGTAATCCGGATGCTGCCTATGCCCTGCTTAACAAAAATTACGTGGAAATAAAGAGGGTCACTTATGATATAGTATTAACACAAAAAAAGATGAGAGATGCCGGACTGCCTTCATTTCTCATTGAAAGACTCTCGAGGGGAATATAACTGAAAAAAATTTAGTTAGTGATGTTTATGAGGAATATAGAATCAAACTTTCACTCATTCTCACCCCGAATCATCGGGGCTCCGAGGTTTTCGCTTGTCAGCGAAAAAAACCGTTTAAGTCTAATCCTATACCCCTCTTGGTCAATGGTCAGTTCTTATTTCTCAGTTCCAAGTTATTAGATATATAAGGAGGTCAATTTGATACCGCGTTATACAAGGCCTGAGATGGCGAAAATCTGGGAGCCAAAAAATAAATTTCAAAAATGGCTTGACGTAGAGATTGCAGTCTGTGAGGCATGGACAAAGACGGGTGAGATACCGCGTGAGAGTCTTTCAATAATCAAAAAACGGGCTAAATTTAATATCTCCAGAATAGATAAAATAGAAAAAACCGTAAAACACGATGTCATTGCTTTTTTGACATCTGTTGCCGAACACGTTGGCCCCGCAGCCCGATATATCCACAAGGGCCTCACATCCTCTGATATACTTGACACCTCTTTAGCTATCTTGATGAGAGAATCTGCTGACATTATTATCAGTGATATCAAGAGTCTGTTGGGAATTCTAAAAAAGAACGCATCTACCTACAAGAATACTTTGCAAATGGGCAGAAGCCATGGCATTCATGCCGAACCTACCACATTCGGGCTAAAGTTCGTCCTCTGGTACGAGGAAATGAAAAGAAATCTTGCCCGCATAAAGACAGCCCGGGAAACAATCCGTTATGGAAAAATTTCAGGCCCTGTTGGCACCTTTTCAAGCATCCCGCCAGTTATTGAAAGATATGTATGCAAGAAGTTAGGGTTAAACCCTGAACCAATATCCACACAGATTATTCAGAGAGACAGACACGCAGAATTTATGATTGCTCTTGCTATGACAGCTGCCGCAATTGAGAAAATAGCGCTGGAAATAAGGCATCTTCAGAGGACCGAGGTGCTTGAAGTTGAAGAACCATTCCCTGAGGGACAGAAAGGTTCTTCGGCGATGCCGCATAAAAGAAATCCGGTCGGGAGTGAAAATCTCTGCGGACTTGCAAGAGTTGTACGCGCCCATGCCTCAGCTGCCATGGAAAATATCCCTTTATGGCATGAAAGGGATATCAGCCATTCTTCTGTCGAGAGAATAATAATCCCTGACAGTACAATACTCGTTAATTACATGATTACAAGACTTGCGGTAATCCTAAAGGGGCTTCTTGTTTATCCGGACAGGATGCGTGAGAATATCAACAGAAGCCACGGCCTCTACTGTTCACAGCGGGTACTTTTGGAACTTGTGAAAAAGGGGCTGAGCCGTGACAATGCATACCGCCTGGTACAGAAAAATGCCATGAAGAGCTGGAACCAGAAGA
>JAZFSN010000228.1:0-7740 GCA_036446195.1 Thermodesulfovibrionia bacterium
ATCTATGAGATATACAGTAGGCATGGTTACAAAAGAATATCAAAAGTTCGGGATAGAAAGCAATAAAACAGGCTTCTGAAGTAATAACGGAAATAAGTGTATTGCTCGGCATTCAATGTATACTAATTTCGGAATTCTGTAATGTAACACATTGCCTCTTGACTATTCACTGCCTGAAGGTTATATTTTCTGTGTGTCAAAAAAATATACTCCCATCTCCCTGAAGGGCATAAAAACCAGCCCGTTAAAACGCAGAAAAAGCAAGGTACGGCTTGATGACCTTGGGAAACCTTTTACAGGAAAGAATATTACGGATTTCCTCAAGAGCCTTCCAGATTCTCTGTCAGCCAGGGATTTCAGGAAAACTGTCGACTCAATTGTAAAGGCCAGAAAAAGAGGAAGACCGGTTATCCTTGGTATGGGTGCCCATCCTGTTAAGGTTGGCCTTACCCCGATTATTATCAACCTTATGAAGAATAATGTGATAACTGCTGTTGCCATGAATGGTGCATGCATTATCCATGATTTTGAACTCAGCCTTATTGGCCTGACTTCAGAAGATGTTGATGCCGGGCTCTGCAAAGGCACTTTTGGCATGGCAGAGGAAACCGGTGCCATGCTGAATGAAGCGATTAATAAGGGGATTTCAGCAGGCGAGGGAATTGGCAAAGCTGTAGGCGATTATATTTTATATGGCAGGTTCCCGTATAAGAGGTTAAGTATACTGGCTCAGGCGTCGGGGCTTAACATCCCTGCTACTGTGCATGTAGCAATGGGTACTGATATAATTCATATGCATCCTGAAGCAGATGGTTCATGTATCGGGGAAGGGAGCATGAGGGATTTTAAACTGCTGGCTTCTGTTGTTGCTGATTTAAAAGGCGGGGTTTATATAAATCTTGGCTCTGCTGTTATAATGCCGGAGGTTTTTTTAAAGACGCTTACTGTGGCAAGAAATCTCGGGCATCCTGCCAGGGATTTTACAACGGTCAATATGGATTTTATCCAGCATTACCGGTGCCGTGAAAATGTCCTGAGGAGACCTGTACTTTCAGGAGGAAGTTCATATGCACTTACCGGACATCATGAGATAATGTTCCCGCTCCTTGCCGCTGCAATTATGGAGAAGATCAGAAAAAAATGAAACCCGTAGTTGATGAAGAAAAGTGTATTGGCTGTGGCAACTGTGCAGAATTATGCCCTGCTGTGTTTCAGTTATATGAAGAAAAATCAAAAGTGATTGACCCTGATGCATGTGAATTTGTTGAATGCTGTGAGGCAGCGGCTGAAAACTGTCCGGTAGAGGCTATAACAATAGAAGAAGACTAAGAATTGTAAAATGTAAATTTTAAATTTCAAATCGTAAAAAAATTTAGATTGAGAGTTGTTAAACAATTTGTCTTCTATATTCACAATAAAAATAGTCACAGAATTGTAACTGTCCTTTAACCGCTATGAAAAAGGCTGTATTTATCTTCTTTGTTTTTGTCCTTATTTTACTTTTGGGAGCTGCTACGGGCGGTTATTTTGCGCTTATCAGGGGAGTTCCGCATTTAAAGGAGATTAAGGATTATAAGCCTCCAATTGGGTCAAAGGTATATGCAGATGATGACACCCTTATAAAGGAATTAAAGATGGAAAAAGGCATATATGTTCGTATAAGAAAAATTCCTGAGAACCTTGTAAAGGCTGTGGTTGCTATTGAGGATACAAGGTTCTGGTTTCATAAGGGGGTAGACTATGTTGCAATCCTGAGGGCTGCATATAAGGATATACGTGCACGCGGGATAAGGGAAGGGGGAAGCACTATAACCCAGCAGCTTGCAAAAGTTGTGTTCCTTTCTCCGGAGAGGACAATTGTCAGAAAGCTGAAGGAGGCAACTCTCGCCTATAGACTTGAAAAAAATCTGACAAAAGAGGAAATACTCGAGCTCTATCTTAATAAAATATATTTTGGCCATGGCACCTACGGGATTGAGATGGCTGCAAGAAAATATTTTGGCAAATCTGTCTCAGATTTAGACCTTGCTGAATCAGCCCTTTTGGCCGGACTTATAAAAGCGCCAAACAGATATTCCCCTTACAACAACCTTGAAAAAGCCAAGAAGAGACAGTATGTTGTGCTAAAAAGGATGCTGGAGGAGAATTATATAAATAAAGAGCAGGTGGATAAGGCATATAAACAATCCCTATATCTCTCAAGCCTGAGATACGGACAGGAGTCTCAAAATTATTTTCTTGAGTATGTAAGAAAATATCTTGAGGACAAGTATGGTGTTGAAAAGGTGTATAAAGGCGGATTAGAGATTTATACGACTCTTAACAGGAAGATACAGATGGCCGCTGTAAAGTCGATTCAGAAAGGTTTAAGAAATTTGGATAAGAGACAGGGTTTCAGGGGGCCTCTGGGGCATAAGGATGTAGATGTTGAGAAAGAGCTTGCTGAAGAAAAATCATTTAAAAAAATAGTGTTGAAACCGGGAGACTTTATGAGGGCTACAGTTCTCAAGGTATCAGCTTCCCGGGCAAGTGTTAAAACACATGGTATTGTCGGCAGGTTATTGCTTTCTGACACGAAATGGGCAAAAAAGGTTATAGATTCAAAGGGAGATGTGATTAAAAAATTTACAAGGCTTAAACTTACTGATATTTTAAAAAAAGGAGATATTATAAACGTTAGGGTGAAAGACGTTAAAGGCAAAGTGCCGATTTTTCTGCTTGAACAGGAGCCTCTGGTACAGGGCTCTGTTGTTGCCATTGAGCTGGCAACAGGTTACATCAGAGCCATGGTAGGGGGTTATGATTTCAGCAAGAGCGAGTTTAACAGGGCAGTCCATGCAAGAAGGCAGGCAGGTTCGGCATTTAAACCGATAATATATGCTGCAGCTATGGAGTACGGGTTTACTCCGGCAAGTATAGTGGTGGATGAGCCCGTGACCTACCCGAGCGAAATCTTTGGTGACTGGGAACCTGTAAATTATGATGGAAAATATCACGGGCCAACAAGACTTAGGGAGGCGCTTGCATATTCAAGAAACATAGTTACCATTAAACTCCTTGAAGAGCTTGATATTAGAAAGGTAATTAGATTTGCTGAGTCTGTTGGGATTAAAGGTCCTTTTCCATATGACCTGACCCTTGCCCTTGGCAGTCTTAGTGTAACACCTCTTGAATTGACATCAGCTTTTAGCGTTTTTGCCAGAGAGGGCGTCAGGATGGAGCCGATTGCTGTAAAGTACATTGCGGACTCAGACGGAAATATTCTTGAGAGTAACAGGCCTGTGGGTGTTCAGGCTATAAGCCCTCAGACTGCATTTCTTGTCACATCGATGATTGAAGATGTCGTTAAGTATGGAACAGGCAGGCGGGCTAAGGAATTAAAGCGGCCTGTCGCAGGTAAGACAGGAACCACTAATGAATACAGGGATGCATGGTTTATTGGCTATACACCTGAGTTAGCCGCTGGTGTGTGGGTTGGGTTTGACGATCTGCGGCAACTCGGGGACAAGGAGACAGGTTCCAGGGCAGCTGCTCCTATCTGGGTTGCTTTTATGAAAGATGCCCTGGCTTCGCTTTCTCCCTTTGGCACTCAGCATGAAGTAAGGGGAGAGATAAAACCTTTTCATACTCCTGAAGGGATTGTTACTGCGGTAATCGATCCATTGACAGGACTTCTTGCTTCTGAGGAATCCGAGAAAATGGTAGAGGTCTTTAAAGAAGGTACGGTTCCGGTAGAATACTCAACAGGATTTTACCGGAATTTAGTTACAAAACAGAAGAAGTCACTTAGAGAAATAAAAACACCATATAAACCCTTTCCATGACTTGTCTATTGATATTATCTACTCAATTTCAACGTCTTCCAGACAGGGTCGATTCGACAAGATTAATTGCCGGGGCGCTCCGCGAAAATTAGGTTTCCGTAACCAGTCTGTACAAAAGCGGATATTCTTTCTTTAAACCGGATATGTCTTTTTTTAATAACCTCAGGCCCTCGGGAACATATTTGAGAAAATATTTTTTCCCTTTTACATGAGAAAGGAAGCCGTATGCACCAAGTGCCTGCATATGCCTCTGAAGCCGGCACAAAAGCAATGCATCCATGAAATCCTTTTTTATGAAATTATCCCCGGCTTTTTTTGTCATTTCACCAAGATAATAACTTAAAAGGTTCTCTCGCACGTCATGCGTGAGACGGTAATAAGGGTCCCACAGTATTGACGCCACATCATAGGCAGGCGGGCCGAGCCTGGCGCCCTGGTAATCAATTAATCGAGGGGCTTCTCCCTTTGCAATCATAATGTTCTGCGACTGGAAATCCCGATGGATTACAGTCCTGGAAAAGGAGCCCGCCTTTAAGGCAAGTCGGTGAAACTCTTTGTTAAGGCCAGAAAGATTTTTAACCCTTATATTTCTGATACCCTCTACATAGCTCTTAACAAAATACCCTGTCTCCCATCGGAAGTATTCATAATCAAAGACCCTGTTTTTAAGAAACGGGCATTCTGACACATATTTAGTGGCATTTGTGTGAATTAGTATCAATATATCAATAACATGCCTGTACATCTTCTCTATCTGCTCCTTTTCCCTCGTGCATCTCAACCAACTGTAAAGGGAAATATCTCCCAGGTCTTCAAATAATGCAGTCATATTATCAGGATTTGTCTCTATAAGTTCAGGTACAGGGACAGATTGTTTCAGAAAAAAGCGTGTGTACTCTATGTGGCGCTGATAATCCTCAGGGCTGTCACTGCACTGCATGAGCACTGCTGTGTTCTCACCCCTTTTCACTCTGAAGTACTTTCTATCCGAACCGCCAGTGCCTATCAGCAGGGCACCGCCGTCTCCAGATTCACCTGAAATATCTGATTCCCTGAGGTCTATTTTAAAACCCGGTCCAAGGATGCAGTTTTCATACGGTAACCCACTCTCCAGCTGGCTCTCAGGAAGGATAATGCAGTTTTTTAAAGAAACCCCGGTACTCAAAATGCTTCCCTTTTCAATCACCACGCATCCGTCAAGAATAACTTCTTTACAACCTGTAACTGATGGGTGTATATAGAGGGTCTCTCCATCAGCCCTTAATGCATGAAAAACCGCAGAGAAATATGATGATGGAGTCCCTATGTCGCCCCATAAACATCCGCTGAAATCCAGTGTGCCTACTCTTTGACCGGCATTAACAGCATTTATCCACGCATCCACAACGCTGGATACTCCGGTAGATAAGAACTTCAGGAATTCCGGCTCATAAACAGCTATGCCAGTAAACCCCAGTCTCTGCCACTGCTGTTTTCCCCTGTCATTCCCGTGAAAACAGGAATCCAGGTCTTTAGAACTCCTTTCTGGATTCCCGCTGGAGTTTATCCCGTACTCCGATACGGGGCGGGAATGACGGTCTTTGTCTTTCTCTCTTGTCAGAATCTCTTTAAGAAAACTCTTTTTATCTATGTTGAGATTGTTGAATTTAGGACAATTATGCACGGCAAGCGTTACAAGATTTTCTGAAGAAAGATGAACTTCAAGTAGTTTTATTAAATCAATGTCAGTAACTATGTCTGAATTATGAACCATAAAAGTGCCGCCACTCAGAAATTCCTGTGCATTTTTCAGTGCGCCTCCCGTGCCCAACAGGGTTTCCTCAGGAAAAAGTCTGACAGTCTTGCTAAAGGCAGACTGCTCTACCCATTTTTCCACAAGCACTCTTTTATGGTAGAGGTTAATCCCTGTCTCATTAACAGGCAGAGCTGATACTTTTTCAAGGACAGACTGTAAAACAGGTTTGCCCAGAACCGGCAGCAGGGGCTTGGGGATATGGTTAGTAATCGGCAGCAGCCTCTTACCAAGGCCGGCAGCCAGGATAAAGACATTGAGCAGTTTATCCACTCTGTTAAAAATCAAGAGGACTTTTTGCCTCTTTAAGTGTCATGCTTTTAATCATATGGGTATATACCATTGTTGTTCTCACATCACTATGCTCCAGCAGCTTATTGATAAATTGAGGCAAACTCAATTTTTCTGCTGAATTGTGAAGGTTCTTACTACAGAAATCCAGATAATATCTGAGCCATTTTCTGTAATGATACTGATAAAATGACGAGATTTTCTTTCTTAATAAGAGATCATTAAAGCGTGCACTCACACAGGCTGGTATCTTGATCATGAATAATTATACTATTTCTTAATAACATTACAAATTTAATATTATTGAGTTAGAAAACTTCAAAATAACCCCTTAACCCTTCATTTATTATTGATACATTCCCATTTCTGTGCTATAACTACAAAAAACCATATAACTCTACATTAGAAACAAGAAAATGATAAACAATGAAGTCAAGATTGAGGTGCCAACAGACGTTCAGGAAAATTGGCAGGAAATCGCTAATATTTTGGCTGAAATGATTGGAATCCCTGCCGCATTGATTATGCGATTTACAGACCCTTACATCGAGATTTTCGTTTCGAGCAATAGCGAGGGCAATCCTTACCATCCCGGAGATAAGGAGACGTTATATGGCTCCGGTCTGTATTGCGAAATGGTGATCAAGACACAAGACAAGCTTATCGTTCCTGACGCCTTGGCAGACGCAAACTGGAAAAACAACCCAGACGTCAAGCTGAATATGATTTCCTATTTGGGATTTCCTATTCTATTGCCAAACAAAAAACCGTTTGGAACTATTTGTGTTCTGGATAACAAGCCAAACGAATATTCAAAAACAATCGAAAAATTCATGCTGAAATTCCGTAGCTTGATAGAGTCACATCTTGAAATGATTTATATGAACCAAATTCTTGGTGACAATAACAAACGACTGACAGACTATTTGATGGAACTTCAAGCCCTGCGGGGTTTGGTTCCTATATGCGCAAATTGCAAGAGCATCAGAGACAATCAAGACAATTGGCATCCTATTGAGCATTATCTTATTCGGCATCCTAAAGCTGAATTCAGTCACGGTATTTGCCCAAAGTGTATGAAAAAGCTTTATCCGGATTTTACTGAAGGCTCCTAACACTTATAAGGGTCAATTTTGGCAATTTTGGGGTCAGGCAATTTTGGGGTCAGACTTAATTAGTTGCGTTTAGAAGAAAAGAGGAACCAGGTCTACACATTTCACAAAATTAGACTGAGATAGCCTAACACTAATAAGGCCCTAATAAGGCCTCCTCTATTCTCATACTCGTCTCCGCCTCGGCGGATTCGCCTGAGAAGGAAAGAAAGGAAAGAAAGAAGAATAAAAGAAAGGGGTCTGCCCTTGACATTGGACAAATAAAAGCCTAACAAAATAATGAACCAGACTTCGCTACCCGCCAGCTTAATCGGAAGTTGGTTGCCTTCGGGTAGTTTTTTGGTTGCTGACAGTCTGTGCCATTAATCCGCTTGCTGGTTATCAGGTCATTAGATTCATAAAATAATTCTTATGTCAGTATCAAACAAGACATTAAGAGGGGTGTAGTGTCAGGTCTGGTTTAACCAAGCCAAGATCTGGCACCTGCTACACCTGCTTGTCAATTCTCTTAATATAGGATAAACTTTGTGGAAGCACAGAATAATTAAATAGGAACCCGGGTTAAGAATAATGAGATTTAAAAATGATAAAAAAACTTAAGGCGAAGATATGATTTTCAAATGGGAAACAGAAAAAGAGCGTCTTTTAAAATTCATGCAAATATCACCAAAGAAAAAATTGGAGTGGCTTCGACAAATGCACGAATTCATTGTAAAATCTT
>JAZFSN010000229.1:0-10460 GCA_036446195.1 Thermodesulfovibrionia bacterium
AAGAATAGAAGCAAGGAGATTCGGCAAAAAATCAAGCACATTTCTGTAAAATTCTTCAATTGGTCCTATTATTGTTTCTTGTAAGGTAGTGTCCATCATACCCCCCTTGTTTAGTGTTTCAATAAACCTGATTATTCACCCCTGCCGCTTTGCTTAGTCCCGGAAATGCAAAGCATTTCACGGGGCACAGATTTTTTTCTCTCTACCTGCCTGCCGGCAGGCTTTCTATTTACCCCGTTGAATAGAAATTTACATGGATGCTGACTGAAAACTCCGACTTTCAATCGGAGATGAAAGTCAGCTATTTAAATTAATAAATCTTCCTTACATGGAAGCCCCGACTTTCCAGTCGGAGAGCTTCATAATTTCTAACGGGGCTCTCTACTTTTTTCATATCTGTGTAATCTGTGCCATTTAATCCGTGATATCAGGCAACTTATATTGCTAAGTTGCCTTAATCCAACTATTAATTAAGCTGTCCTTTTTATCTTCAAATATACGGCATAAACTCTCTATCTTTTCTTCAACATCAAGGGCATTGCTTGTCTCTGTTTCAATGACAAAGGATGCAATACGTCCAATATAAAGCGGGGTCAGAGATTTCAAAAGATGCTCCTTGTTGATTTTTTTGTTATGCCAGGCGCTGGCAAAAGAATAGATGATTTTCACCCATACATCATCTGATATATTAAAAGCTTCCACTGGTAAACGGCCCAATTTATCAGACAGGAGATTCCGCAGATCTTCTGGCATAAATGTCTCCCATATTGGTGAAAGTTCCTTTATTCCCAGTTTGAACTTCTCAATCATTTTATTGATATTTACTGCAACAGGTTCTAAGCCAACCGAATATATAAAACCAAATGTCGGTATGGATTCAGATGCTTTTATATTTCTCCATACATCATAGTATGTTTCCATAAGGTCAAAGGTCGCGCTGACAACCTGATAAAGCATGGCGCTTAAATCCTTACCCGGGTCCTTGGGGTCATGAATTTTTGCTCCTAAAAAAGACTGGCATACCTTGAAACTGTTGGCAATTGCAGTCGTCGTCATCCAGATATCTATGCCATATTTTGCAACGTCTGTATTCCAGACATCCTTTGTCAGGAAAAATTCTGCCAGTTTACCGGAGAATGCAAAGTCTCCGCCAATAGGCTGCCTGATTCTTTTACCGTACAGCGCCCTTGTAAGAGGGTAAATGATACTGTTTGTTATAGTCCCGTCATATTTATGTCTTAAATAATAAGGTGCTACATAGTCATAATCCATATCTACCACGGGTCTTAATAACAGTTCAATCCATTCAGGGGTTATGCTCCTCAAGTCTGAATCCACAACAGCACATGCCTTAACGCCAAGGGTATTTGCAACCTCAAAAATCGTTCTGAATGCACTGCCTTTCCCCGATATCCCGAGATAAGGAGTTGTTATCTTCAGGAATTCCTTCTTGTGAGAAACAAAAATTGAGTGAAAATCCTCTATAGCACTCTTTTGAACAACATCAATAGTCCCGTCAGTAGAACCGCCGTCAGAATTAATTAATACTGCTTTTCTGTCAGGGAAATATCTTGCAAGTCCGGCCTGAACCGCCCGTACAACATGGCCGATTGTCTTTGCATTATTGTAGCTTGGAATGCCGACAAGTATCTCTGCTTTTTTTATTTCAGACAGACTTTCCCGAAGATTATCCTTCACTATTGTGGTGTTCAAACCTGAAAATTCCCCATCCATTGCAGAAACATTTTAACTTCTCTCTGGCTTTCCAAATAATAATCTGCCTCTGGGCTCCTGCCAACGCAAATCCCTATGCCCTTTTTCTTGATTACTTTAAATGCGTCTTCATCAGTAGCGTCATCCCCGATATATATGGGAATCCTCTTTTTCCCCATGTTTTGCCATATCCATTTAACAGCATCGCCTTTGTTCCATATACCGCTGGGCCTTATTTCAAAAACCTTCTTGCCTGATGTAATTCTGAATAAATCCTTATAGTTGTCTGCAATTGACCAGAATATATCAAACAGCCTGCCAATGTCATTAGCATCTGTTCCCCTGTAGTGTAAGCTTACTGTAATGCCTTTATCTTCAACTATAACGCCCCTGATAGAAGATAGTTCATCATTTAATTCTTTGAGAATCTTTTTCAGTGCCTGTTTATTATATGTCAACTGTTTTCCAACTATAAGCTTATTCCCGTCCCATATTTCAGCCCCATGATTTCCTGCGTATAACATTTTTTCAATATTGACACGCTGCTTTAAATCATTAATGGATCTACCGCTTACAATTGCAACTGGCATAATTTTGTTTAATCTTGAAATCAGCGAATGCATATCCCCGGACAATATGGCTTTATCCGGGGTATCAACTATAGGTGTCACTGTTCCGTCATAGTCCAGAAACAGGAATATATTATTCCTTGGAATTTGATCAATATGGTCAAAAACATAGCAGCATTCCCGAAGCTTTTTAGAGGAAATTACAATTATCTCGTTCAGCACTTCTGTCATCCATCTATAAATATCTCTTTCTTTTACCTGTTTTCGCAGTGTCTTCATCCTGCTTATTTTTTCTTTCACAGGCAGCTCCAGTGCTTTTTTTATGGAGTCGGAAAATTCCTCAATATCATAAGGATTGACAAGAATAGCACCCTCAAGTTCTTCAGCAGCGCCAGCAAATTCGCTAAGCAGAAGCGTACCTTTACCGTCGATCTGCGAGGCCACAAATTCTTTGGCAACAAGATTCATGCCGTCATATACAGAGCTTATAATTGCAACATTAGCCATTCTGTAATATGCTACCAGATCTTTGTGCTCAGCCTTTATATCCCTGTATATAATCGGGTTCCAGTTTTCGGAAGAATATTTCTTGTTTATCTTCTTTACAAGTCTTGCTACCTTTGCCATGTAGCTTATGTACGGCTCTTTCATCCTTGTCGGAACCGCAATCTGCATAAAGGTAAACTTTCCCCTGAATTTTGGATACCTGTCAAAAAAAAGGTCAATAGCCTGGAGTCGTTTTATCAGGCCCTTTGTGTACTCAAGTCTGTCCACGCCCACACCCACATATTTCTGCGAAAGCCCATATCTCTCCCTCAACATCTGCATGGTATTAATAGTTTTTTGTGAAATTGCAAGGGAATTGAATTTCTCATAATCCACGCTTATCGGGAATGCCTTAAGCTTTGTCTTATGCCCCTTATATGTTATCGTTGAGGTCTGATAATCTATATCCGCATCCTCAAAACTTTCCTTTACACAGTGAATGAAATTTTCTATAAACAGGGGTAATTGAAAGCCCAGGAGATCATTGTTAAGTAGTGCCTCAATAATCTCTTTTGACTGCGGACATATTCTGAAAACACTGTAATCCGGCCAGGGTATGTGCCAGAAATGTGCAAGAACAAGACCGGGCCTACTGTTTCTCAGTATCTCCGGGACAAGACAGAGATGATAATCATGTATCCATACTATTGATTTATCATCTGCTTCTTCAAGTACGGCCTTTGCAAATACATAATTTACTTTTTTATAATCATGCCAGTATTTTTTTTTGAAATATACCTTGTCCAGCGCTATATGGCACAAAGGCCAGAGCACCTGATTTGAATACCCGTGATAATAATTATCAATCTCATTGGAATTCAGCCAAACCCTTTTGAGGGTATAACGTGGATCATTGGGAGGAACACTAACACAATCCTTCCTGTCAACACTTTCTCTGTCAGAACTTCCGCTTCCCCATGCAACCCATGTTCCGCCTACAGCCTTTAAAACCTCGTCCATTGATACTGACAGGCCGCCTGGCGGGTTCTCGATTTTTATATTAACACCTATTTTTTTGTGGACATAGGGTTCCCTGTTGGAGACAATGATAAGGTTTTTATCTGAAAAATTTTCTTCAATAAATGCTTTCAGCTTTTCATAGCTCATAATTCCAACACGCTCTTGCCTTTACACTCCATAGCGTACCAGATAGACAGGTAATCCCTGATCTGCCTTGTTATGAGAAAATTATTTTTTACAAATTCCTTTCCCTTCTTCCCCATTCGCCTGGCCATATCAGAGTTATTGAGGAACTGCCTTGTTCTGAAGGCCGCACCCTCAACCGAATATACAAGGAACCCGTTAACACCATGAATTATCTGCAAAGGGATGCCTCCTACAGCGCCTCCAATTACAGGCTTCTCCTTCCACATGGCTTCTGACACCGTAAGGCCGAATCCTTCCTTTATGGATTTCTGTAAAACTACATCTGCCGCTCTCTGCAACGCGTTTATCTCTCTGTCACTAAAGGGGGGAAGGAGCAGAATATGTATATCAGGATCATTCCCTGCAAACTCCCTTACTTCGTTTAACATTGCCTCTCCTTCAGGGTCATCAGATGCAGAACTTCCCGCAAGTATAAGCCTGCAGTCAGTATACTTCTTAACTATCCTGTAAACCTTAATAACTCCTATCTGGTCCTTAAACTTATCAAACCTTGATACCTGCAAAAGTATAGGCTTATCCATCGGCAGTTCGAACTTTTTCATTACAGTTTGTATTTCCAGCTCCGTTAAGTCTCTATTCTTCTCACTCAGGGGATCAATGGACGGAGTTATAAAAATTTCATCTATAGGCAGTGCCCTGGAGAATTTTGCTACTGAAAATATTGCGGTTCTGTAGTTTAGAACATATCCTTTGATTCGGGCCCATATCTCCGGTACAGGATTAGATACATCTATATGACATCTCCACATCCACAAGCTGTTTTTTTTATTTTTACGGAATTCGATAAGAGGCACGGGCTGTGGATCATGAATCAGAACTGCATCTGCATTAAAATCAATATGCTTTATATTTGCCCTGTTCACCTCATAATGATATTTCCACATTGCTTCTGTAATCTCTTCCCTGTTGCCCTGAAGGCCGTTATGCATCTTCTTGGTTATATCAAAAAATTTCGCATCTCCTTTTATTACTTCCCATCTGGCATCAATATTTAAATCCTTTAACAAAGGAATCATCCGCTGCAATATCTCGGAGACGCCCCCTCCTTCCCGTGTTGAGTTGACGTGTAAAAAAGACTTACCTCTTAATTTTTCACACAACTTATGAATAAGCTGCAGATCCCTCGCAGGAGCTATACCTGAATAAAGGTTAATCATGTCCTGGGGCTCCTCATGTCCCTCATCATATCTTCTTCAATCATCTCTATAATGTGTTCTCTAATCCCGTCTATATTGTGCATAAAAGGATCTATAGTCTTAATTCTTTTTACAAGCGTCTTTCTGTTAAGTGAATTTTTAAACCATCTTGAAAAATCATCTATCCCCTTACCAAGACGGATCCTCGCTTCATAAAAATGAAAATATATACTGCCTGGATCAATCTGTCTCAAAGCCATGAGAAAATCAGCAAGATTTTTAACCTTTATGCCAACAGGGAATATCAGGGTAATAGTCTCGTTAAAATAAAATTCATCACCTGAAAGTACACACCGAGGCTCTGGGAATTCACTTAAATAGTCGTCAATTACCCTCATTACTTCTTTTCTTGTATGGGCAATCGTCTTGAACGCATAAGGATCTACATTTGAAAGACGCTCTGCCAGAGCCCTTTCCTCAAGGCTTTCACCGGCCCACTGAGCAAAATCGTTCGTATATCCAAGTATATGTTCTTTCAGGAAATACTGGCTCATATGGTGGAATATGGACTCATCGCTTACCCTGGATATTAAGTCCCTGAGACTGTGAATGGAATTTGCTCTTTTCCCCGTTGACTTCAGTATGCTGACGGCCTGTTTAAATTCAAAGGGCTCTATTGCGTCTTCCAATCTTTCTCCTCTCTTAAATAAACTGTTCTGTGCGGGAATGGTATACCCCTTAAAACCGGTTCCTTTGTCCAGCAGAGAAGTTCAAAATTCAGAGAGGGTTCCCCATGCAACAGAAACGGGTATCCGAACACGAAAATTTGGAACTGGCGCACTCTCATTTATTATCTTTGTATTGGCAATATCTTTATAAGAGAATTATTCCAGCAGGAATTGTGACTATTGCACACAGGATGCCCTCAATTAAAATCCTTAAGCTATCAGGATTTTGCGGTTTGCATCCTGTTTTATCTGATATTTACCTGACTCCCTTTCAAGAAATTCCTGCGTGAAACTTTTTTATTTATTATCTTCTTCTACAGCCTTCTTGAGCATGGACATAACATCAGGCAATGCTGATGTCACCCTGTCCCAGCTGGGAATTAAAGGCACGCCCAGCGGGTCTTTCATTATTGTTTCTGAAGCGATCTTTATGCCCTTTGTGAATATCTCAACAGCAAGGCTTTCCTCATGTCTGTCAAAGGTAAGACCGTTAACTGTTGCGTCATCCTCATAACGCTTAAGCATATCCTCTGATGTCCTCACATAGGTTGCAATCAATGTCTTAAACAACCCGTCTGAAAACACTACACCTTCGGATGCAAGGGTCCTGAAAATTGATTTATTTATATCTATGCACATTTTTAAAAGTCCTTTTGAAGCATCATCCGGCAACAATGCCTGATGTTTATGTTCATAATTATCCGCAATATCAATCTGACACACCCTTCTCACTGCGCAGTTTCTGTAAATCTCTGCCAAAACTCCCACCTCAAGCCCCCAGTCGCCCGGTATCCTGTTTACGCGGGCAATATCAATATCCATTGAAAACTCACCTGCAAGGGGATATCTGAAACTATCAAGGAATTCAAGAAGAGGAAGGGGTCCGAGAATTTTCTTTAATGATCTCAGAAGAGGGGTCACAAGGAGCCTTGTCGCACGCCCGTGCATTCTGTCTGTAATACGGCTGTAAAAACCCTTGCAGAATTCGTATTCAAGATTTGGATTTGTAACAGGATAACATAGTCTTGCAAGGAGTTCACGGTTATAGGTGAGGATATCACAGTCGTGAAGAACTATAACATCAATATTCTTTTGTGCGATGATATAGCCGTACGCCATCCAGGCAGATTTACCTTTTCCCTCTTCGCCCAGATGAAGACCTGCAGATTCAATGGTTTTATATACCTCACTGACTCTTTTGCCATTATTCCATATAACCTTTGTAGACTGCGGTAATACAGAGAAAAATTTACGTGCATGTTTAAACTCGTCCTTTGTGCATTGGCCTAGCGTAACAACAACCTCTTTAAGATACTCTACCCCTTTAAGTTCACGTATTATACCCTTTAATGCCTCTCCCTCCAGTTCAGAATAAAGAGACGGCAGGACAAGGGCAATTGGATGTTCCTGCGCATACCATGATAATTCTGACTCAATTTTTTCCAGACTGGGCTTACCCAGTTTGTGAAAAGTTGCGACAACGCCCGTTTGATGAAAATCAGCCATTTTTCACCTATCATATTTGATAATATCTTAAATTTTATAAGAATTTAGAAATTGACTATGTTAAGTATAAATGTTAAAAATTAATTGGTCAATGTATATAATCCGTTATTAGTTATCCGTTATACGTTATTTGTATAAAAGAACATAATTTACTTCTCCAAATAATTCATACAACGAATAGCGATTTTTAATTAGTCTTCTCTGATGTAAATTG
This sequence comes from Thermodesulfovibrionia bacterium, assembly GCA_036446195.1. GTDB lineage: Bacteria > Nitrospirota > Thermodesulfovibrionia > UBA6902 > BMS3Bbin08 > JAZFSN01. The sequence continues at coordinate 7,580 of JAZFSN010000229.1, forward strand.
TTTATTGGAGTTAAAATTAAAAAAACTGAAAAAATGGATACGACAGAAATTTTAGAGAAGATATTTATTTCTGCATTAAGCAGTGTTAATCCCTCCCTTTTAATTAAAAGGTATATTGATGAGGTGCTATCCGATTATGTCAAGGGACAGTTCAGACAATTCTTTGTTGTTGGATTTGGCAAGGCATCCTATCAAATGGCAAAGGCATTAGAGGAATCAATCGATAATAATTTAATAACAAGCGGTATTGTTATAACAAAATATGGACACGCTGGAATACAGACAACAAACGACGGACGAAAGATGAAAGACGTAACGTCAATAAAAATATATGAGGCAGGGCATCCCTTACCTGATGAGAATGGACTTAAGGCAACTGAAGAAGCAATAAATCTTCTCAAAAGTGCGGATAGCAGCACTCTTATCATATGCCTTATTTCAGGCGGGGGTTCAGCCTTATTCGTTTCCCCCTACAGCGGCATAACCCTGGATGAAAAGCAGCAGATTACCGATTTACTCTTAAAGGCCGGGGCAGACATCACCGAACTAAATGCCGTCAGAAAACATATATCAAAAATAAAGGGCGGGAGGCTTGCCGAGATTGCCTATCCTGCTAAAACTGTTACCCTTGCCCTGTCTGATGTAATCGGCGATAAACTCGATGTCATTGCTTCCGGTCCTACGGCCCCGGATACCTCAACATTCGAAGATGCCCTAAATGTTATCAGTAAATTTAACCTTGCCGAAAAAATGCCCCGGAGTGTCATGGATATACTTAGTAAAGGAAAGGAAGGTTTTATCCCGGAAACGCCCAAAAAGCAGAACCCTGTATTTAAAAACGTTCATAACATTATTATAGGAAATAATCTGAAGGCACTTACAGCGGCAAAAGATAAGGCACAATCACTGGGGTTAAAGGCAGAAATACTGTCTTCAGAAATCACAGGTGAAGCCGAAGATGCAGGTAACTGGCTGGCAGAAAAGGCAATTACATCCTTTAACAAGTTACGCGTAACGCGTGACAGGGAAAAGATCTGTTTAATATCCGGAGGTGAGACAACGGTTACTGTAAAGGGAACTGGCAAAGGCGGAAGAAATACAGAGCTGGCCCTGAGTTTTGCCAATAAGATAAAAGGAATTAAAAGGATAACACTGCTTTCCGCCGGAACTGACGGCACCGACGGACCAACAGACGCCGCAGGCGCAATTGTTGACGGGGAAACTATTGCAAAAGCAGAGAAGCTCGGCCTGAATCCTGAAGAATATCTTGATAATAATGATTCTTACAATTTCTTCAAACAAATTAACTCGCTGCTCATAACCGGCCATACCGGAACCAATGTCATGGATATACAGATTATTTTAATTGAGTAAGCAGGGAAAATTATGGAAGTCGAATTTCCATAATTTTCTTCGTGGGAAAACCGCAAGTGATTTGAGCAGTAAGATCAACCCTGGTCTGTTCTCATTAAAAAATCATTGTGCGCATGTTATAATTGAGTAAAAGCATGAAGAGATATTCATCGAATGTATCACAACCACAGATAGAGACTGCCTGTACTCTATGATTGTATTTTGTAAGATTAATGACTGTAAAAATTTCTTAAAACTTTAGCTAAAACCGTGATATGATTATATTTCAATTGCCGAAAAACAGGAAAATACAGGGAGTTATTTCTGTTCTCTTCATGTGCATATTGCTGTTACAGGCTGCAGGATGTTTACAAACACCAAGTCACGGCCCTTCAAAAAAGCAGGAAGATAGAGAAAAAATTCTGTTCAGTAAATTGAATAAAAGGGAAAAACTCACGGGTTTGGAAATTGATCGTCTCGTGATGATATTATCTCGTGAAGGTCAATATAATAAAGCCCTCGATATTCTGCATAGGCTGAGCAATTCAGCCCTTTACGCAAAAGAAAAGTATATTATTCACTTTGGACTTTCAATCCTGTATCTTACAAAGGCCCGTGATGAAAAAAAAATGAGATCCCAGTTGTTAGGTAATGCAGTTGAAAATCTGCAAAAGGGATTTAAATCCTCACCGGAGAAACCATTGGCCTATTTTAAGCGGGCGCAGGTATATGCAGCCGTTGGATGTATAAAAAAGGCAAAAGAGGATATAGCAGGAGCGATTAACATTGCACCCTATCAGGATATTATAGCGTTTGATAATGGGCTGTACGCATCCAGAGAAAGGTTTTTAGACCTTCTCAACAACCGGTTAGAATCGCTTGAAGCATCTGAAGATAACTGCCCGATAAAAACAGCCAAAGGAATAAGCATCCCGTAAATCCCGAAGTTTTATGGTACAGAGCAGGCTTGACACTGTTGTCATGCTTCATTGATATTTTAAGTTTTTATAAACATATTGAACCATCTAAAATGCAACTGAAAGGGTAGGGGATTTAAATCCCTTCCCCTTTTTATTTTAGACCTGCCTTATGATATGATTAGTATTCCAGACATATTGAAAAACCGGTAATGCATACTGGATTATGCACGAATTAGTCTTTTTAAAATCTCTAATTATCCTTCTCGGGGCATCTGCCGCAGTTGTTTTCCTTCTGCACAGGATAAGGGTGCCTTCTATTGTCGGCTTTCTGCTGGCCGGGATTCTGCTCGGGCCTCATGCATTAGGCTTTATACAGGACATAAAGACTATTCAGACATTTGCAGAGATAGGCGTTATCCTTCTGCTATTCACCATAGGTCTTGAGTTTTCTTTGTCGAGATTTCTGAAAATGCGCCTGGAGGTTTTCGGCATCGGCGGACTATATGTCCTCATAACTGTCTTACTGACCGCTTTGCTCTCTTATCACTGGCTTAAAAACCTTAATACAGCAATCTTCATAGGTTTTTTAGTTGCATTAAGCAGCACAG
>JAZFSN010000230.1:0-2537 GCA_036446195.1 Thermodesulfovibrionia bacterium
ACTGCTCAGAGAAGGAGCTATACTATCTATGATGAGCGGCAGTGGTCCTACAGTTTTTGGTGTGTTCGAATCTGCAAGGGAAGCAGGGAAAGCCTCAAAGGCCTTTAAGGATTGCTGGACTGCGGCCGTTCAAACAATAACGGAAGAAGCTGGACGCAGATAAACGCTGATTCTCAGGATGTTAAATAAAGAAAAAGGGGGCAGGGATCGGCTGTCAGGGATCAGCAAAAATCTGACAACTGAAACCTGACAACTGACAACTGTTTTTATATATCTGCGAAAATCTGCGTCCTGTAAGGTTTGTATTTTGTTTGGGGCGTCGACAAGCGGTAAGTCACATGGTTTTGGTCCATGCATTCGGGGGTTCGAATCCTCCCGCCCCAGTCACTGAACCACGTAGAGTTCAGTGTCATAAACCCCAAGTGGAGTATGACTGCCCCGCACTACGTTGAGTGCAGGGCCAATGAAATACACATATAATAATTAATAACGATTAACATATAACGTATAACTTTTTTTAAAGGGGAAGCGACTTGCCAAAAGATATAAAATTATTTACAGGCAATTCCAACAAAGCATTAGTGGATGAGATTGCTGATATTTTAGGTCTTGCAACGGGTGATGCAACCGTCACTGAGTTTAGAGACAGTGAAATTATGATTCAAATAAATGAAAACGTCCGGGGTTTTGACGTTTTCGTAGTTCAGTCCACATGCACGCCCGTCAACCATAACATTATGGAGCTTCTTTTGATGATAGATGCCCTGAAACGCGCATCAGCTGGAAGGATTACAGCGGTTATCCCTTATTACGGGTATGCCAGGCAGGACAGAAAAATTCAGCCGCGGGTACCTATTTCATCCAGATTGGTAGCTGATTTAATAACGTCTGCAGGCGCAAACAGAGTGCTCACTATAGATTTGCATGCTGGACAGATTCAGGGTTTTTTTGATATACCAGTTGATCATCTTTACGCGGCCCCTGTTTTAGCGGACTACGTGATAAAGAATTATTTAAATAACATTGTTGTTGTTTCTCCTGATGCCGGCGGTGTTGAAAGGGCCCGGGCGTTTGCAAAACGATTAAAGGCATCTCTGGCAATAATTGATAAACGCAGAGAAAAGGTAAATGTATCACGTGTAATGAATGTAATTGGTGTTGTTAAGGGCAAGGACGCTATTATTTTTGATGATATAATAGACACTGCGGGAACGTTGACCCAGGGAGTATCGGCAATTAAAGAGAAGGGCGCAAAAAAGATTATAGCAGCATGCACTCACGCCGTGCTTTCTGACCCGGCAATTGACAGGATTAACCAATCAGGTCTTGAAGAGGTCATTGTAACCAATACAATACCGGTCAGGAAGAATCAAAAAAAATGTAAAAAAATTACTGTGCTCTCTGTAGGGCCTCTACTGGCAGAAGCCATAAAAAGAATCCATGAGGAAACGTCAGTCAGTTCATTATTTATTTAGGTCTGAAAACAGAGCAATGGGGGTTTAAAGGAAATGGAAAAGATTTTACTCAAGGCTGAGAAAAGAACCGAGCTAGGCAAAGGTAGCGCAAGAAGCCTTAGGCGCAGCGACATATTGCCGGCTGTCCTCTATGCTAAAGGCTTTTCTATTCCGATTAAGCTGCATAGAAAGGACATATTATCCAAATTAATGGTGTCCGGGAAAAGCGAACATGCCCTGGTTACCATTGAGCTTAGTGGTGACAAAGGCAAAAAGACGGACCACTGGGTACTTGTTAAGGACTATCAGCTGGATCCTGTAAGAAATGAGTTGTTACATGTTGATTTTATTGAGATATCCCTGAAAAAGAAGATAAAGACAACCGTTCCTGTTGTTGTAACTGAAGAACCTGCCGGTGTTAAAAAAGGAGGGATATTACAGCAGCAGTTGAGAGACGTGGAAATAGAATGTCTTCCTACACAGATACCTGATAGTATGGAAGTTGATGCGTCTGCTGTTGATATCGGTCATTCCCTGCACGTAAGTGATCTTAAAATAAAAGAGGGAGTAAAAATATTATCTGACCCGCAGGATGTGATCCTTACTGTTATTGCACCAGTGGTTGAAGAGGTAGCACCGGAAGCGCCTGCTGAGGAAGAGGTTTCAGAGCCGGAACTGGTAAAAAAGACAAAGGAAGAAGAAGGTGCAGAAGAAAATGGAGCGAAGGGAAAAGAACAAAAAAAACAGAAAGAACAAAAAAAGAAGTAGACTTTCCTAATGTCAGATGTTTGCGGTCAGAAATGGCTGGGTACAGTATTTTCGCTCATTCCTGTCTGCCGACAGACAGGCTCGTCCCTATACTTCGGGACTCCGAGGCTTTTGCCTCTTTATTTAATTTTAAAATAAATATTATGGACTATCGGCAAAAGAAACCGCTCAAATACTATCCCCAGCCATCACGAGATTAAAAATGCTTGCTATTGCATGTAATTTGTGTATTGGAATTTGTAATTTTTTTATTCCCATTATTCGCTATTTGCGACCTTCAGCGTGAAAACATGTGGCTTATAGCAGGCTTAGGCA
>JAZFSN010000231.1:0-4536 GCA_036446195.1 Thermodesulfovibrionia bacterium
AATTCATTGACAAACTGTTTAAAATAATTTTAAACTTTTCACAGTATAAATGCTTAAACAGGTTGAAAAAATAACTCCAACTACAAGAAAGCTTGATATTGATATCCCCTCGTCGGTCATCGATAAGGAAATAACAATTGCCTATGACAAGCTGAGGGCAAGTGCCAGGGTGCCGGGCTTCAGGGTAGGCAAGGTACCTCAGTCTATGCTTAAGAAAAAATTTGGCAAAGATATTGAAGCCCAGATAATAGAAAAGATTATTCCTGAGTTTTACTCTGATGCAGTTAAAGAAGCAAAGATACTGCCTGTTACCTTTCCCAATATAGATGGAAAACTCGAGATTGCAAAAAACCAGCCGCTCTCTTTCACGGCTACCGTGGAAATAAAACCAGAGATAACAGACCTTAATTATGAGGGTATAGCTTTAAAAGAAAAAACATTCACCGTTGAAGAAGTTGAAGTCGAAAAAGCTATTAAGGCATTACAGGAAAACAAAACAGTATTCAAGGTTTCCAAAGGACCAATAAAAAAAGGAGATATGGCTGTTATTGACTACCATGCCTTTATAGACGGAAATGAAATAAACGAACTTAAAGCAAAAGATTATCCATTTATTCTCGGCTCTCAGGCCATGCCGAAAGAATTCAGTAACGCTATAACCGACAGAGAAAAAGCGGACAGTTTTGAAACTAAAATAAATTTTGATTCCACTCACCCTAATAAAATCATTGCGGGCAAAGAAGTTCTCTTTAAAATATCAATAACAGAGATGAAAGAAAAAGTTCTCCCACCGCTGGACGACGAGTTTGCAAAGGGTTTCAGCTGCAGCAACATTGAAGAACTTAAAAAAAATATAAATGAAAACATACATAAACAGAAGAAAAACAAAATAAATAACGAATATAAAAAGGATTTAATAGAAAACCTCTTAGGCAGCCATAAATTTGAAGTCCCTTCTTCGATGGTAAGCAGAGAGCTCGAGTTTCTGATTGATGAGGCAAAGCAGAATGCCGCGAGGCAGGGCAAAATAATTAAAACAGATGAGGAACTCAGGAAGGAATATGAACTTGCAGGGCACAAAAACGTAAGAGTAATTCTTTTACTGGAGGCTATTGGTAAAAAAGAAAAAATCGAGGTAAGTGAAGATGATATTAAACGGGCAACAAATGAGATGGCTGCAGAGCATGGGCTGAAACCTGAAGAGATAAAAAAACTATACATAGCTAAAGAGGGCTCTCTGGATGGGTTGAAAAACAGGTTGTATTCAGATAAGGTTTTGGATATTATATTATCTAAGGCAGTCATTGAAAAAAACACAGATTAGCACAGATGTGATTTATTAAAAGGAGGGGATATTGAGTTTAATTCCGATAGTAATAGAACAGACAGGCAGGACAGAAAGGGCATATGACATATATTCCAGACTCCTTAAAGACAGGATTGTATTTGTAGGTTCTACTATAGACGATATAGTGGCTAACACTGTTATTGCTCAGTTTCTTTTCCTCCAGACCGAAGACCCTGACAAGGATATTCATATATACATAAACTCACCGGGCGGGATTATTTCAGCAGGACTGGCCATCTATGACACTGTACAATATGTAAAACCGGACGTTGCCACATATTGTATAGGCCAGGCTACAAGCATGGGGGCATTGCTTCTTGCTTCAGGTACAAAAGGTAAGCGTTTTGCTCTACCAAATTCACGTGTGATGATACATCAGCCCGTGGGAGGGTTTTACGGCCAGGCGGCTGATGTTGCAATACACGCCAGGGAAATCCTTAAAATGAAAGATACATTAAATAATATACTTGCAAAACATACAGGTCAGCCACTTGATAAAATCCAGACTGACACAGACAGAGACTTTTTCATGTCTGGCCAGGAGGCAAAAGAATACGGCATTGTCGACGAAGTCATAGTAACAATTAAGAAATAACCGGCGCAAATCATGAAAGAGACCAAAACAATAAAAAAACACGATGATCAGCTAAAATGCTCTTTTTGCGGCAGAGGGCAGGATGAAGTCAGAAAACTGATTGCAGGACCCACGGTCTATATATGTGACGAGTGCATCGGTCTTTGCAATGAAATTATGGCAGAAGAATTTAATTCTTCTTTTGATATAAACATTTCAGCAAAGCTTCCTACACCCAAGGAAATCAAGAATTATCTCGATGACTATGTTATAGATCAGGAAAAAGCTAAGAAGATTATATCGGTTGCTGTTCACAATCATTACAAAAGAATAAATAATCCTGAAGAATCTGAAGTAGAACTGGGGAAGAGCAATATCCTGCTTATAGGGCCGACAGGAACAGGCAAAACCCTTCTCGCCCAGACACTTGCAAGGCTTCTTGATGTTCCATTTACCATTGCAGATGCCACAACTCTTACCGAAGCCGGCTACGTAGGAGAGGACGTTGAAAACATAATACTCAAACTCCTTCAGACAGCGGATTATGATGTTGAAAAGGCACAACGCGGCATTATCTATATTGATGAGATTGACAAAATAAGCCGCAGGAACGAAAACCCTTCTATAACAAGAGATGTTTCAGGAGAAGGCGTCCAACAGGCGCTTCTAAAAATTATTGAAGGAACCGTTGCTAATATTCCCCCGCAAGGAGGAAGAAAACACCCTCAGCAGGAATTCGTTCAGGTAGATACAACAAACATCCTTTTCATCTGTGGAGGTGCGTTTATAGGGCTTGACGAAATAATAGAACAGAGAAAAGGGAAAAGAACAGTCGGTTTCGGCTATGAACTGATAGGCAGAAAAGAAAAGAAAATAATTAATACACTTTCCATACTTGAACCGCAGGACCTGATCAAATACGGGCTTATACCGGAATTTGTAGGTAGGCTACCTATTATAGCACCCCTGGATGAACTTGACGAATCAGCTCTTATAAGAATCCTGAACGAGCCCAAGAACTCACTCATAAAACAGTATCAGAAGCTGCTTTCCTTTGATAATGTCAAACTCAGATTCAAAGACAACGCGTTTTCCTCAATAGCAAAAGAAGCTATAAGACGCAAAACCGGCGCAAGAGGGCTCAGGGCTATTCTTGAAGAGGTGATGCTCGAGATTATGTATGAAATTCCTTCTCAGAACAAAATCAAAGAATGTATTATAACAGACGATGTAATAAACAAGAAAGAAAAACCAATCCTTATTTTTGATAAGCACGTTGAAACTGCATAATACCCCCCACCCACCCCTCCCCCTCAAGGGGGGAGGGTTAGGGTGGGGGTACGGTTTTTCTATCTTCTTCTATCTTTTAACGTCAATGTATTTGCAAGCAAAACCCTGAATCTTTCCTTCAGCTCGTCATCTTTTATGCTTCTGACCGTATTTTCTATATATCGCAAATCTTCCTCGCTCAAAGAAACACTATTTATTTCCTTACTGATATTCGCTGCTTCAGGCAATTTGCCAAGTTTAAATCTAACCTCTGTAATCCTGTAAGGATTGAGCTTCTGACATATATCCTGTTTGAAAAAACTCAGATGATGCATCCACTGAGGAGTATCGACATTAATAAATAGAGTATTACCTTTAATTAAATCAGGAGATGTGTGTAAAGCAATATTCTGGCCAACGAGTTTTATCCACTGGTTCTTTATAATATTAAGTGTAATACCACTATCTAAGCCATAATCCTTGACAAATTTTTTGAGGATATTACTAAGAGGCTGCATGTGTAACTAAAATAGGGTTCGAGGGTTCAGGTGAAGAACTCTCAGCGTTCTAAAAGTGGAATTTAAAAAAAATTAATTCCTTCACTTGAATCCCTGCCTGCCGGCAGGCAGGCTTGACCCCTAAGACCCTTTGAATCCTATTTTTATCTATACTGCTTTGCTAACTTTTCCGGAACGGAGGCATCTGGTACAGACATAAATCTTTTTTGTTCCCTGGCTGGTATATGCCCTGACCCTCTGAAGATTTGGAGAAAATACGCGTTTTGTCCTGTTATTTGCATGACTTACATTATTCCCTGTAATTTTTTTCTTTCCGCAGACAGAGCATACTGCCATTTCCCAATATCCCTCCTTGCTTAATTCCCTGCAATAACAAACTCTTTTTATTTACTTCCATCAAATGCTAAAATGTCAACCGAGTCTGTATTCTCTAACTCTACACTGTAGAGGATTGCATTAAGTTTAATCTTTATGATAACATTTACAAATTAAACTTACAACTCAAAAATTACTCAAATTGGTAATCATTCAGTGAAAGGTGGATTATATATCTCTAAAGAATGATTCCCGACAAGCCTGCCTACCGGCAGGCAGGCCCTGCACCAGACGGTGCAAGGGCAAGCGGGAATGACAAAAGACCTTTATCATCCTTCCCTGTTGTCATTCTCCCGATGCTTCGGGATCCGGAATCCAGCTTCTCTGCCACCCATCACTGAATGGTTACTCAAATTATTGTCTTATAGATTAGACTTTATTTTTAACTATATTCCTTTTTATAATGCTAATATATATAAAATTCACTGTGGAGAAATGACTATATATGTCTA
>JAZFSN010000232.1:0-2556 GCA_036446195.1 Thermodesulfovibrionia bacterium
AAGGGCTCGGTCGGTTGTAGGGGACTACGACCTTTGTGTGCCTGTCGGAGTCCCGAATAAGTCGGGACGTAGATCCCGATCCGTCGGGGTCCCCCTAAAAAGGAATGAAATAAATAAAAAAAGACTTGGAATAACCTAACCTAAATATAAAAAAGTGTGATTAATTAATATTCTTATGCCTTTAGCCTTATACCTTTTCACCCTATATATATCAGATTACTCTTTTTTTGTGCGGATTTTTCTGGCACGCTCTGACATGTCTTCTGCCTCTTTTTTCTTCCCCATTTTGGTGTAAAGCTCTGACATGTCTTCCATAACAGCTGTTACATCAGCGTGGTCAGGCCCAAGGCTTTTTTCCAATATGGAGAGAGCTTGCCTGTAAAGGGGCTCGGCCTCGGTATATTTGCCCTGTTCCCTGTAAAGTCCTGCCAGGGTGATAAGGTGTATAGCAACACCAGGGTGATCTTTTCCGAGCTTCTTCTCATCTATGGCAAGGGCTCGCTTGCATAGGGGCTCGGCTTCTTTAAACTTGCCCTGGGCTTTGTACAGCTCCACAAGATTATTAAGGTCTGTTGCAACATCCGGATGCTCTTTGCCAAGGGTTTTTTCGTTTATAGCGAGTGACCGTCTGCATAGGGGTTCGGCTTCTTTAAACTTGCCCTGTGAAAAATAAAGTTCCCCCAGATTGTTCAGTAGCAAAGCTACGTCAGGGTGGTCCGGCACAAGACCTTTTTCAAAAATTGACAGTGACCGCTTGAAATAGGATTCAGCCTCAGCATACCTGCCCTGTTCTCTGTACAAGCCGGCCAGGTTGTTAATGGACAGTGCCACGTAAGGATCATTTGGCCCAAATACTTTCTCCCTTAAAGAAAGTGCCTCCTTGAAATAGGGCTCGGCTTCGGTATACCTTTTCTGGGAAAAATAAAGAAATGCCAGATTATCAAGCGACAACGCAACATTGGGATGGTCCGGCCCAAATGTTTTTCTTGCAACTTCCAGGGCGTTATCAGCAACATTTACTGCTTCAGAGTATCGCTCCTGATCAAAGAGGTCAGTAACTCTAACATTTAGCTCTTCCCATGATGTCTCCTGTGCCAAGACATATAAAGGGTACATGAATGCGGTTAAAGCTATTAAAGAAAATACTAATAACCTATTCATAAATTATCATCCTAACCTTTTAATAATTTTCTTAAAATCAGATAAAATAATCCAGTTTTTTTATGCTTTCAATCATCATTACCTGCGATACGGTCTGTTATATCGATGTTCGCCAAAGCCCTTATAATAAGGGTTTCTATAATGCCTATAAGACCTTCTATATGGCCTCCGGTACTTATATCTATCGTAATTGTACAGGCGTTTGTAAATGTAGATACCGTAATAAAACCTTTTATCGCGGGAATAGTCTCTATCAGTATCAAAGCGCTCATATGCGCATGAAACAAATATAAGAGCAGACAGCACAATAACTATGAATCCTATCTTATGGAGAATCTTTATCAAGGGATATACCTCACAGATCTAATTGTAATCTTATATCTATTCTGACTGGTGCACTATGATTTAAATCATAACTTAGAAGCGATGATTTAAATGTGAAGATAACAGGAAGCACACATTTACTATACTTCTTATTCAACTTCTTTATCTCCTCAAGCAGTTCTTCTTTAGTTATAATCCCCTTTTTCACATGAAGGTTTACCAATGCTTCATCTTGAATAGCATCTGCAAGTAACATTTATTTAATAGAAACTATCTCTTTAGTATCAAGTTGCTGTGCCATTTATTTAAATAGTTATAACACGACTTATCATGAATTAATTCTTCCAACCCCTCCGAGAGCCTTTAGTCATATGCAGTTTCTTTAGGTCATGAGCTATCTCTTTTAATTTTTCAATTTGCTCTTTGGTCAATATTTTTTTCAATTGTGCATAAGACTGAACAACCTTCTTCATTTTGGCTTTTTTGATCTCATATTTTTGATCGATAAGTTTATTCACTGCGCTGATATTGACTTCATCTTCATGTAGCGAAGAACGAATATCGACTTTGATGATATTTAGGTCCGCTTCTTTTCTGATTAAATATTTTTTAAGGGCAATTTTTAACTCTTTAATTTGATCTAACTGTTCGTCAGTAACATTGAGTTCATCTTGATAGAGGTAAATCATTTTTGCCTTCTTAAAAAAATCCTTCTTGACAGATTTCTTTTGATGCCTGCCATGATCATAACCTGCTCTTTTTTCAGCGAAAGATACCGATTGCATCAAACCAAGGGCTAATACTAAAGTTATTGTTACTATTAGATATTTTCTCATTTTCATTCTCCTTTCTTTTGTCTTGTCATTAATTTTCATACTATGGGACACAGCCATCTTTGACCTCCTTTTACTTCATTAGACTATTAATAAGCTAAAAGGTTTAGAAAAATCAACAATCTTAATTGCGAATAATTAGTCGATTACCATTTGAAATATTGTATTCTTAGGTCAACCATAAGAAGTGGAGTCAATTCTTCATTTGTGACAATTGTATTTCGTCACATGTCGTGGG
>JAZFSN010000233.1:0-2400 GCA_036446195.1 Thermodesulfovibrionia bacterium
ACAGCAGGACATTGATATTGCCAAAAATGTTAACGTACGGGGCACACCCACATTATTCATAAACGGAAAGAAGATGGGGAGCAGGTCTTTCAATGACTTTAAGGAAGCTATTGACGAAATTTTAAATAAATGAGTCTCTTGTAAATGTATGAAAAATAGTCTTGTTTGTCATTCCCGTGAAAACGGGAATCCAGTATTTTCAATGGGTTACGTAACACTCTGGATTCCCGTTTTCACGGGAATGACGACTTTTGCAAGAGGCTCAATTAACATCTATCAGTCCAAATCTGTTTTTAAGTCAATGATAAATGCTAATTTTGTCCAGCTTCAGGTGGATCCGCCGGGGCGGACAATGCTAATTTTATAATTTATTACTCCCTTAATTGCCCGTTTCCAAGAACAATAAATTTCGTACATGTCAGCTCCTCAAGCCCCATCGGCCCACGCGCATGAATTTTGCCAGTAGAAATCCCTATCTCGGCGCCAAGACCAAACTGATAACCGTCATTGAGTCTTGTTGAAACATTTACGAGCACTGCAGAAGAATCTACTTCCCTGAGAAATCTTGATGCCCTGCTGTAATCTTTTGTGACTATCGTGTCAGAATGGGCAGAACCGAATTTTGCAATATGTCTCATAGCGCTGTTTATATCTCTAACGATTTTAATATTTAAATCCAAGTCAAGATATTCCCTGTAAAAATCCTTCTCCTCTGCCTTTTTAACAGAGGCATTAATCTTACATGTCTTTGGACAGCCCTTTTGCCTGACGCCTGCTTTCCTGAATCTCTTTATCATCCGGGGAAGGAATTTCCCTGCAATCTTCTCATCTACTAACATGGTTTCCATTGCGTTGCACGTGCCCGGGCGTTGAACCTTTGAGTTGAAACATATATCTTCAGCCATCTTAAGGTCGGCATCCCTGTCAACAAAAACGTGACACACCCCTTTGTAATGCTTAAGCACGGGAATCCGCGAGTTCTCGGTTACAGCCCTGATAAGACCCTCACCGCCCCTCGGAATTATGAGGTCTACTATCCCCTCCAACTTGAGCATTTCCATAACCGCCTGTCTTTCCGTGGTATCCAGATAAGTTATGGCGCCTTCATGTATTCCCTCTTTCATGGCAATACCCCTTAAAATTCTAACAATTGCATTATTGGAATTAATGGCCTCAGAACCGCCCCGCAGCAAAACTGCATTGCCAGACTTAAGACACAGGCTTGTCGCGTCTGCTGTAACATTTGGTCTTGACTCATATATTATTCCTATAACCCCTATAGGAACTTTCATCCTGCCCACCATCATTCCATTTGGCCTGTGCCACATCTTTGTTATTTCGCCCACAGGATCAGGAAGGCCTGCAACTTCGACAAGGCCCTGAGCCATTTCTTTTATTCTTTTGTCATTGAGCATAAGTCTGTCTATTAATGCTTTAGACAGACCTTTTCCCCGCGCAGCAGCTATATCCTTTTTATTCTCCTTTATAAGAGCTCCTTTATTTTTCTCTAACGCTTCAGCCATTTTTATGAGTGCCCTGTTTTTCTGCCCGGCTGACATGCCTGCAATCGCCCTGGAACCTTTTTTTGCCTCTTTTGCTTTTTTCAGGACAAACGATTTTATATTCATATATGATATCTCCCTGTATGGATTCTGCTTAACTACCAATTTTAGCATAATTGTTTAAATAGGTTCTTCAGACTTTTCTGTGGGTGCCCCTTTTGTTTCCCCTCCCTTGAGGGTCGAAGACTCGCCGAGGAGAGGAGGGGTCAGGGGAGGGTGAGATAAACATATTCTTCTTATTGTCTCTAATACTCCTTCTATGTTTTTCAAAACCTCATTATTCCAAAACCTCAAAACTTTAAATCCTTCTCCCTTCAGCCATTTGTCCCTTACTGTATCCTTTTCCCTCTCTGTTGCATGTTGTCCACCATCTACTTCTATTACTATCTGCTTTTCTAAACAGACGAAATCTACTACATAATTCCCAATTGGGTGTTGTCTTCTGAATTTGAGACCTTCTAACCGAGCTGCCCTTAAATGCCTCCATATTAACTTCTCTGCATCAGTAGCCCTTTTTCTTAAAGTTTTAGCTATATTTACGATGTCTCTGCTCAACTTTTTTGTCCACCCCCACCCCTGCCGGGGGCAGGCCGGCTAACCCTCCCCTCTCCTGGGCGAGTCTCCGACCCTCAAGGGGGAGGGGAACATCTTGCTTATCCTAAATTATACCCACAAGTAGTATTTGTTCTTCCACACAATTCTCTGAAGAACCTTTAAATAAGGTTTATACACAAATAAGCTGTGATGAACTGCCACAATCAGGTTTATGCACGATACAGTTTTTTTTGAAATACTGTTGTATTATGTCTAACATCTGTGAGTAAAACCAAATTTTTGA
>JAZFSN010000234.1:0-7521 GCA_036446195.1 Thermodesulfovibrionia bacterium
GCCATCCGTGCCTCCTGACCTGAAACACAGGACCTTACTTTTGCAAATCATAGCCGACTGATGTCACCACAAAGACGTCCGTACCGTTGGGTCTGACCACCACGACTTCTTCACCCTCAGTCTTGCGCAACAACGCCTTTGTGAGGTGATGGGGTCAGACTTGACTATTGACATTTGGCTACTTTTAAGTTAATTAAACAGAAAATAATTTATTAGTATTTTTGGAAAGTCAATACTCAAGTCTGACCCTCAAGTCCAAGTCCCAACTCCTCTACCTCTGATAGTTCTCCAAAAACTGCTGAGGAGTAAATATCCTGATACCCATGTGCTGTTTTAAGGCAAGGACTTCCCTGTCACCTGTTATAACAACATCTGCCTTTAATGCAGCGGCGCATTCAATAAACTTATCATCATCGGGATCGTCTTTAATAATCTTTATCTTAGGCGTTTTTGTGGTGAACAGGATGTTGAAACCCCTGGAGAAAAGGGATAATAGTTCTTCAAGTTCATCTTCGTTCTTCATGCCGATTCTGCGAAGAACATCGATATATTCATCAAGAATGACATTAGAGAGGCATAAGGTTATTTTATCGTCTTTCCACAGATCTATAATCTTCCTCGGCTTCCCGCCGAAAAAAGACGATACAAAGATGTTTGTATCAATGACAACTTTCATCTTTGTTTTTTGCGGGATGCTTTTACAGCACTGTTTATCGCTGCAGTCGTTACTCCTTTTGATTTTAATTTCCCCCCGATCCTGCCCCACAGACCGTCAATGTACGCACCGATATCACGCTCTTTAATATATTCTTCTATCAGTTCTCTTACCATCCCGCTTGTGGTTTTGCCCTCAATCCTGGCAAGTTTACTGAGTCTGTTTTTGATCTTGTCATCTATCCTTATAATCATCTGAGTTGACATACCGGCACCTCCAATATATTTTGTATATATTGTATATTATGTATATACGATTGTCAAAAGCAGCTTTATACATTATATTAGGAACTCCCCTCCTCCGCCATGAGGTATTTATGGGAAGCTTTGAAGCTCCGGTTAAATAAGTATGTTGCCCCGGAAATCCGTATACGTTAATCTTATCACTGGGAATTATGGAATTGGGGTCAAACCTAAAATATACATTTTACAGATAGAGGCTTTAGAGTTGAAACTAAATGATGTACCCTGCCCTACAGTCAGTTATCTATATAAACTTTTTAACATCCTTCTCGATAGAAACTAATTACTTTTTCTTCTCATTGGCAAGCTTGAATATTAGATAGTACTTGTTGATATTACTGACATACTGTACCGTCTCCTGACCGATGTGCTTTAAGGCTGCAAGTTCTGTATTCCTGAACCAGCGGTTCGGATTGAGTCCCATTTTTTGTGCTAACTTCCTTATTTTCCGTATTTTTGCAGGTCCGGCATTATAAGCCGCAAGTGTGAATCTGACCTGATCCCTCTCACGTATGTCCTTATAATTAAAATACCGCTCCCGCAAAAAGGCCATATACTTTATACCGGCATGAATATTGTTTTCCAGAATGTTCACTCTTTTGATACCGACATTCTTATCAGTGGCAGTTGATGGTAGTATCTGCATAATTCCGACAGCACCGGCAGCGCTTTTCTTGCTGTTATCCAAGCCTGACTCCTGATATGCCAGGGCCATGATCAGTATCCAATCAAATCCATACTGCCCTGAATATTTTTTAAACAGTTCCGTGTGCCGGTTCAGATTTTCACGCTCCTTATCAGAAAGAGGATTATTGATCCACTTTGTGTCTTTGTAGTAGCGGTTAAAATAGATGTTACCAAGGAGAGTCCCTTTACGATAATTTTTTACAAACTTGTTCAGGCTGTCTTTTAACCCGGGGGTGTTTTTGCGAATCATCCAGGCAATCCTGCTGTTTTTTCGTGCCTTGAGATGGTCCAGTATTCTTATATTATTAAAAACGCGAGACCATATTTCAGCTATGTGGCTATCTACAACAGTTATTTTCACAGCACCTGAATTTACCATCTCAAGAATATCTTCGGTCTCGAGGTTCTCATCTGCTCGTATAATCTTAATGGGAGGTTTTTTCTTTTTTAAAATTTCATCATTCAGTGACGCAAGACTCTCATAATAACTGCTGCTTTTCCGAACAAACACCTCACGACCGGAGAGGTCGTCAACTGTTTTTATTCCCCGGACCTCCTTGTTCACAACAATCACTTCATTAATACCGGTCAGATACGGATCGGTAAAATCCACTTCTTTAAGACGTTCAGGTGTAATGGTGAGGCCTGCGGCGGCAATGTCTCCGAATCCGTTAACAAGTGCCGGGATAATCCGGTCACGCTCCATGGGGATAAACTCCAGAACTACTTTAAGATCTTTACGCCTTAGTTTTTTGTTGAGGAATTTTCCATAATCTTTCATAAGGGAATATTCAAATCCGTAAAACTTACTGCCGGAAATATAGAAATTGGTCTTATTAAATGTAGTCAGTACCCTGATATAATGTCTGTCCAGAAGTCCGTCCAGATCATCAGAGTACTGTTCCTTAAAATGTGTTGCCATCGAAGAAGAGAGGTTTTCCTGTGCCCCAGGGACATCCCCCGGCAGGGAGAAAAGAATCAGGACAATAATAGCGGTGTAACTACCGAATTTCAAAATGTTCTTCATATCAGTCCTTCAGTATAGATAAGGTCTATACCACTTCTTCCGTAATCTCAAGTGAAAGTTTTTTACTCCTTGTTATTTTTGAGACTTCCTCAGGACAGAACTCGGGATCGCATCTTAAATATTAAATATTCTCCTTATAATTTTTCTCACCTTTCGTTTCTCTTTCGATCTCTCTCCAGTATTTCTTCTTTGCTGCAGCCAGGTTCATCCCTAATGATCTTGAGTATTTTTTCTATTGACGGTTTTGAGCTCAGTTCCCTAAGTTGTGGTATTTTTTTCTCGTCTCCCCTCTAGGTATTTATCTGCTTCTATCAATATTATAGCTTCTTTTTACCGAACTTTTTGAGACTTTTGGTCAGGGCGCAGAGAGGAAGGCCCATTACGTTGAAGAAATCCCCTTCAATTTTATCAATAAAGACCGCTGCAAGCCCCTGAATTGCATATGCGCCGGCCTTTCCCAGCGGCTCTTTTGATCTGACATATGCGCGTATCTCTTCCCTGCCGAGCTTTCTGAAATACACCTTTGTTTCCACTGATCTTGACAATATTTTACTGCTTCCGGTATCCATAATGGTAAAACCGGTGATCACGGAATGTGCTTTTCCATTCAGCATTTTCAGCATCTTCTCAGCCTCTTTACCGGTATGGGCTTTGCCGAGCAGTCTGTTTTTGAAGACGATAAACGTATCTGCCGCTATAATTATCGCATTTCTGTATTTGTGCGCCACAGATTCCGCTTTTCTGCGCGACAGGAACCTTGCAAGTGCACGGGGTTTTAACGACAGATTAAGGTTCTCTTCATAACCACTTGCACAGACAGTGAAATTCAGGCCTGTTAATCTCAGGATCTCCTTTCTCCGCGGTGATGCTGATGCAAGTATTATTTCCCTCATGGCTGATATATTAATCTATTTAATGTGTAAAATAAATGTAACTACTCAGGTGGATAGACTAAATACCTGAGTAGTTACAAATAAATGAAGGCAACCATGCAAACAGAAAAATATGATCTTGCAATAATTGGAGCGGGACCTGGCGGCATGATGGCTGCATTGCGTGCATCTGAATGCGGAGCCAATATTATTCTTTTGGAAAAAAATCCTGGGCCGGGTATAAAACTGTTAATGACAGGCAAGGACAGGTGCAATATAACTAACGCTGAAACTGATGTTCGAAAATTTGCAGCCAATTTTGGAAAAAACGGCAAGTTTCTTCTAACTGCGCTTTTTCGTTTTGGAACAAAGGAGACGATTGATTTTTTTCACAAGAATGGATTGGAAACAAAGATTGAACGGGGCGGCCGGATATTTCCGGAAGGAAATAAAGCAAGGGATGTGCAGGAACTCTTTCTCAGCCTCATAAAAAAGAGTAACATCACTCTGCTTACCAATTGCAGGATAAAAAATATATCTCAAAAACAGGACAGGATAGAAAAAATTATTCTTGATAATGCCGGGATTGAAGCAAGGAATTATATCATCAGTACAGGGGGGCTTTCCTATCCCCGGACAGGGTCTACCGGTGATGGTTATATCTGGGCAAGACAGATGGGACATACAATAGTAAAACCCGAACCTGCACTTACACCAATATTGGTAAAAGAAAAATGGGTAATAGCCTTAGAAGGGCTAAGCCTGAAGAACGTCCGGATTTCTATCTATCAAAACAATAAAAAGAAAGATGACCGCTTCGGCGAGGCCTTATTTACCGGTTCCGGCCTGAGCGGACCGATAGTCCTGGATATGAGCAAATCAATAGGGAAATTACTTGTCAATGGACAGACTGATTTATTTATTGATTTCAAGCCGGCTCTGGACTTTAATGTGTTAGATAAAAGAATCTTGCGGGATTTGGAAAAGTATAAGAACAAGTCAATAAAAAATATACTTCCCGAATTGCTTCCCAAAAAACTGATTCCTGTAATTCTTGAATTAGCAAAGATAGACCCCGGGGAAAAAGGCCACTCCATAACAAGGGATGAACGTAAAAAATTGCGATTACTCCTGAAAGAATTCCCATTAACAGTAACAGGTTTATTGGGATTCAACAAGGCAATAATCACCACTGGAGGTATAAGTTTAAGAGAGATTGATCCGAAGACTATGCGATCGAGAATAATAAAAAATCTGTACTTTGCCGGAGAAATCCTGGACCTGGATGGGCCTACAGGAGGATATAACCTGCAAGTTTGCTGGAGTACCGGATATCTGGCAGGAGAAAATGCGGCTAAAAATTAATGCTATTTTTACCATGGAATCCAGGGAGGCATTGTTGCCTGAATTAATTTACTGCTGAGACATCTGTCATACAGCAGACCTGCCTGTCCCCTTTTCCCTTTCGATAAACCTTAAAGGTCACAACTCTTCTCTTTATTTATACTCAGCGACTGAGCAATTAAAAATCAGTTTTAGGATATTATTCAGTTTAATCCAATATTTCAAGAACACAACGCTTGCCGAGCTTAGCACCGGCAGCACTCAATATTATTCTCATTGCCCGCGCTGTATTTCCCTGTTTTCCGATAACCTTCCCAATATCATTTGTAGCAACCCGCAATTCAAAAACAACGGTTCTTTCTCCCTCTACCTCGGCCACTGCGACTTCCTCCGGCTTATCTACCAGAGTCTTCGCCATTAGTTCAACAAGTCCTTTCATATTCACCTCCATAAGCATTCGGGCTGTTCTTTTACAGACCAGAATTTTTCAAAAGTTTCTTCTTTTTCACGTAGATAGACTTTGTCTAATTATGTATTATACCTGATGCCCTTCTTTATAGGGTGTATTTAAAGTTATAATCTAAAACCACGGTTTGTTTTATTATTTTATCTTTCTTATCATTCTTAAATTAAGTTGGTATGATCTTTAGGACGTTGTCCCAAGTCCCAACGGGACTTTACGTCCTCGAACCCTTTCTACCAACTAAATAGGAGAAGAACCAAAAAATAATACTAATGATACAGGTTAATAGTTTAGATAAATCATACGGACAACAGGTTATCTTCGACAAGGCCGGTTTTATGCTCAATCCCGGTGAACGCGTGGGACTTGTCGGAAGAAACGGCCATGGCAAAACCACTCTTTTAAGGATGATACTCGGGCAGGAGCACCCTGACTCTGGAACTATCAGTGTTCCCAATGGCTACAGGACAGGCCATCTTTCGCAGCACATCCTGTTTACCGGGGATACGGTACTGAAAGAGGCATGCCTGAGCCTTTCTGCCGAAGAGGACGGCAGGGATGAGACTTACAAGGCAGAAACTGTCCTCATGGGCCTCGGGTTTTCCCTGGATGATTTCAGTCTCGATCCCATGGAGCTGTCCGGCGGATTCCAGGTACGGCTTAACCTTGCAAAGGTGCTGGTTTCCGACCCGAACCTTCTTCTCCTTGACGAGCCTACGAACTATATTGATATTGTGTCCCTGCGGTGGCTCGCGCTATTTTTGCGCAGATGGCAAAAGGAACTCATCATAATTACTCATGACCGTAGCTTCATGGACAGTGTCACCACGCATACCATGGCCATACACCGATGTAAGGTTCGAAAGGTTGCAGGTTCCACGGAAAAGGTATATCAGCAGCTGCTGCTGGAAGAAGAGATATACGAAAAGACGCGGATAAACGATGAGGAAAAACGGAAGGAGACTGAGCAGTTCATAAACCGTTTCAGGGCAAAGGCAACCAAGGCCAGGGCTGTCCAGTCAAAGATAAAGGCCCTGCAGAAAAAGGGACGGCTCGAAAAATTATCTGAAATAAAAAACCTTGAGTTCGCATTTAATACAGCGCCTTTTACAGGCAGGCAGCTTATGGAAGTAAAAGACCTGTCTTTCGGTTTTGAGTCGGACGGGCCTCTGCTGATTGAAGGGTTAAGTTTTTATGTCGGGAAAAACGACCGCATTGCCATTATAGGTAAAAACGGCAAGGGGAAAACAACGCTTCTTAATCTGCTGGCCGGAGAGCTGTCCCCTGTGGGCGGAAGCGTCCACTGTCACAGGGATCTGAAACTTGTATATTTCGGCCAGACTAATATAAACCGGCTCAACCTGCAGAAAACAGTTGAAGAAGAGATCATGGACGTACACCCGGAACATAACAGGGGTACAGCCCGCAATATATGCGGCGCCATGATGTTCCCCGGTAATCATGCATTAAAAAAAATCAGCGTTCTTTCCGGAGGCGAAAGGAGCCGGGTTCTGCTGGGCAAACTGCTCGTCAGTCCTGCCAATATGCTGCTGCTGGATGAGCCCACTAACCATCTTGATATGGAGTCGACTGAATCGCTTCTTGAGGCAATTGACGACTTCGGGGGCGCTGTAATCATCGTTACGCACAGTGAAATGATACTCCATATGATAGCAACACGGCTTATTGTTTTTGATGACGGAAAGGCAACACTTTTTGAAGGGACTTACCAGGATTTCCTGGACCGTGTGGGGTGGAAAAATGAAAATGAGGCTGCCCGGTCCAAAACCGGTACGACCGGTTCTGCAAGCCAGCCCGTAAATAAAAAACACCTCCGGCGTATCCGGGCTGAATTAATTAATGAAAGGTCAAGAACACTGAGAGCACTGCAGACGAAAATAAACGAGTTCGAAAGTGAAATCATAAGACTGGAAGAACAGACCGGGCAGGATAACAGCGATCTTCTAAAAGCCTGTCTTAAGGGTGACGGTGAAGCCATCAAAAAACTTTCAAAGGCCATTCATGATTCAAAGTCAAAAATTGAACCACTCTTCTCCGAACTGGAACTCTTGCACACCGATCTTGACAGCAAGACAAAAGAGTTTGAAGAAAAGCTCAACGCCGTAGAAATATAGCCATAGCATTGGTTTACAGAAAGATATTTTAGAATC
>JAZFSN010000235.1:0-2656 GCA_036446195.1 Thermodesulfovibrionia bacterium
TTCAAGCCACCCTGCCCTTCTTATGGAATCTTTGTAAAAAGAATTTCCGCCGTCAACAAGGATATCTCCTTTTTCTAATAAAGGAGCTATTTTGTTTATTGTCTCCTCTGTAGCTTTTCCAGCAGGGACCATAATCCAAATGACCCGGGGTTTTTTTAATTTATCAGCCATATCCTGCAAAGAATCAGCTCCAACAGCGCCCTTCTCTTCTATTTTCTTCACTGTCTCCGCAGTCCGGGCATAAGCTACTACCTCGTGTCCGTCATTGAGCAGGCGCTGTACCATATTACCGCCCATTTTCCCCAGACCAATAAAACCTATCTTCACAGCATATTCTCCATTCTTGATTTAGAACTATTTATTGCTAAAGACAGTGCATATGTTTTGTATATTCATGACTTTTTAAAGGTTTTTCAAAAAATGAGAATTTATTTTTCCGCCCGTGCAGTGATTGTATACCGCCAAAGGCAAGAATACATCAGAATTATTAACCTTAAAACTCTTATATAAAACTACAGATATTATGTTACATTGTCAATAAAAAGGAAACCTTTAATTAAGGGCTTTAAGAAATCCGTGCACAAAATAAGATGGATATCCTGTAAAAACCGGAAGGTATTTTGTTTTGCAGATTTAATAATCTCTATGACATAATATGATGTATAAATATACAGGGTGGTTGTCATGAGAGCTATAATATTAGTTTTATGAAACAGGAGATTGAGGATATACTTAAGGGTAAAGTGATATTTCAGAAGCCGGAACTATTTTTTAAACGCGTATCTTTCAAACAGCCTGAGTCCTTCCATGTGCCTGTCAGTAAAATCATATGATATGCATTTCCAGTAATTAATGAGATTTTTTTCACCGAACCATTTTTTCTGGGGTGCATGTCTGGCAATCAGGGGGAATTTTTTAGCTGCATATTTTTTAGCATCAATTAAATCCAGAGAGATTTTTTCAATAAGTTCTTTTTTATGAACAAGCATTTTTTTCTTCACTATCCAGAGGGCAAATACAAACGGAAGACCTGTATGTTTATACCACATTTCTCCTAAATCGTAAATATAGATAGGCGATTTAGCTGTTGGCAGATAGTTGTTAGTTTTTGGTTTTTTACTGACAACTGACAACTGACAACTGACAACTGGATGTTTCTTCGCTTCTCTCATTGCCGCGTCTCCTATAAGAAGTACTGCTGCATTAGATGAAAGGGCTTTTTTGATACTCTTGCCAATTAATGTTTTAAATCTGCATTTTATAGAAAGAAACTCCCTGAGTATAATCTTTAAAAGGACAACAGAGGTATCAGATTCCGAAGATAGTGCTATTGTTTTTCCGCCAAGTTCGTTTAAAGGAAATTTTGAGAACAGCAGTATACTTCTTACAGGCCCGGATGAGCTTATTGAAAGCCCGGGCAGAACCTGATAATATTTTTTATATCTCAGATATTCTACTGAAGATGAAGGGCTTATATCGAGCTTTCCCTGCCGCAGCATTTTATTAAGCACTGAAGGAACACCATTTATAAATCTGTATGAAGAACAATCACACTTTTTATCTAAATAGTAAAATAAAGGGAAAAGATTTGCATACGGAATTCGTCCTATTCTAAGTTTTTTGTTTTTCAATAGTTCTTCCTTTTTTTATCGTCATTCCTGCCACACATCTCGAAGCGAGTCTTCGCGTAGAGTCGCTCCGACAAGTGCTGGATAAACTCCGCCAGGAATCCGGATATATGGACTATTTTAAAATCTTCTGGATTCCGCATCAAGTGCGGAATGACAGAAAAGAGGGTTGCTCTATCCTTGAGACTTTACGGCTCCACAGAGGCAGTGTATTAAAAATCTTATCCTTTAATGACTCCAAGAGGCCTGAGCCTTGCTACTTTTCTTGATATGCCCGCAGTATGTACAACATCTACTACATTAGATATGTTCTTATAAGCCTCCGGCATCTCTTCTGCCAGGGTTGACCTGCCTGCAGACCGGACTATTATGCCTTTGTCTTCCATTTCACGCCATATAGCCCGTCCTTTTGCCTGTTTTATTGCCTGATGTCTGGACATGACCCTTCCAGCGCCGTGGCAAGTGGAACCAAAAGACTCCTGCATTGCCTTTTCAGTCCCGAGAAGCACATACGAAGCCCTTCCCATATCACCGGGTATGATAACAGGCTGGCCAGTCTGTTTATAAACCTCTGGCAGTTCCGGATGACCTGGTGGAAATGCCCTTGTTGCGCCTTTACGGTGGACAATCAACTTTCTTTTTTTGCCGTTGACCATATGCTCTTCTACTTTGGCAATATTATGCGCAACATCATATACAAGACTTATGCCGGCTGTTTTCGGCCCCATATTCAATGTTTTCATAAATGATTCCTTTACCCAATGCATTATGCATTGCCTGTTTGCCCATGCATAATTGGCAGCAGCCTTCATGGCAGCCATGTAATCTCTCGCCTCGTTTGACTCAAACGGCGCACAGGCAAGCTCCCTGTCAGGCAGTTCAATATTATATTTACGCACAGCCCTCTGCATCACCTCCAGGAAATCTGTACATACCTGATGCCCAAAACCGCGCGAACCTGTATGAATCATAATGGCTATCTGGTCTTTAAATAAACCAAGACTGTTTGCTGCTGTTTCATCATAAAT
>JAZFSN010000236.1:0-5188 GCA_036446195.1 Thermodesulfovibrionia bacterium
GCCTTTTTCACCTTTGATAGGGGAATGTTGAAAGCAAGGAGTTTGTTAGGGTCTACATCGACCTGATATTGTTTCACAAACCCCCCTATAGAAGCGACCTCGGATACTCCCTCAACAGACGTAAGTTCATAACGCAGATACCAGTCCTGGATGGAACGGAGATTGGCAAGGTCATTCTTCCCGCTCCTGTCAACAAGGGCATATTCATAAATCCAGCCAACACCTGTAGCATCAGGACCAAGTGATGGAGTCACGCCCTTCGGAAGACGGCCTGAAATATAGTTGAGGTACTCAAGAACCCTGCTCCTTGCCCAGTAGAGGTCTGTATTATCGTCGAATATTATATAGACGAAAGAGAAACCAAAGAACGAATATCCCCTGACTATATTTGCGCCCGGGACAGCAAGCATGGCGGTAGTCAGAGGATAGGTAATCTGGTCTTCCACTACCTGCGGCGCCTGTCCGGGGTATTCGGTATAGACGATTACCTGGACATCGGAGAGGTCAGGGATTGCATCAAGCGGGGTGGTGGCTAATGAGTAAATACCCCCGAGCAGGATAAAAACAGTGGCAAGTATAATCAAAAACCTGTTTTTTATCGAGTATTCGATTATCTTCTCAAGCATCAGTACTTCTCCTCATTGCCGCAGATGAGCATATCCTTGCCAAGATATGGATTCTGAACATCCTCCTCTTTCTGCAGCCAGCGCTCTTCTTTCATAGGGCAGATATATACCTTTATGCCAGCCGAAACTGCATCTTTCCTGCCGGCGCCTTTAACATACACAGCCATCCCCTTACTAAGTATTGCAAAGGATTTTCTCACCTTTTCGAGCTCTCCGGACAATAGTCCTTCCAGTGACCCCTCTATCGAACCAATAACCTCTTTCAACCGTCCCTCTGGACCGGATGTCTCCATTCTCTTAATTACATCTGCCATGATACGGGCTTCCTCTGCCACTTCAGAAACTTCCTCTGATACCAGGGCACTGTGCATCCTCATATAACTATCAATCACCTTGGTCATCATATTCTTTTGGTCTTTGTTCATATCAATATGCACCATTGGGAGACTCTCTTTTTCCATCTTCATTTCACCAGTCTTGTGCCCGGCAGGGGGCTCTGACCCTTGCTCTTCTTTCATAGCCTGTGAGGCCTTCTTCGCCTCAAGCATCTTATTAATAGCCTCTCTCAGATTACTCTCTGAATCAATGAGAAACTGTCCTGAGGTGACAACTATTTCACCTTCCTTGAGCCCGGATAATATCTGAACAATTCCTTCACCCTCCGGGCCAAGCGTCACATCCTTCGGAAGAAACTTTCCATCCCCCAATGCTGTAATCACAACATTACGGACCCCTGTTCGTATAACAGCCTCAGATGGCACAAGTATCGCTTCACCGCTGGCTTCTGTCTTGATCACTACATCTACATACATGTCCGGTTTAAGTTTTAGTCCTGGATTCTCAAACTCCATCCTGACCTGCACTGTACGTGTCTTTGCGGAAAGATATGGATATACGAAGGTGATATGACCTTTATATACAGCGCCCGGCTCATAGGCGAGGGTCATTTCAGCCTCCTGTCCAACCTTCAGAAAAGGGAATTCATACTCATAAATCGAGGCGATTACCCATACTCGTGACAGGTCGGCAATAGTATAAAGTTTCATCCCGGGGGTTACTTCCATGCCCTCAAAGACATGCTTCTCTATCACGATGCCGCTGTTCGGAGAACGGAGGAGCATGGCTTTCCGTGCTTCGCCCCGCTCCTCGAGCGCTCTGATCTGATCAGACCTGATATCCATTAATAAAAGTCTTCTCTTTGTAGCCTCAAGAAGTGTTTCAGCCCCGCTTACCACATCAACAAAACTGGAGCCAGCAGTCTTTTCTTTGTATCTCAGCGCCTGCAAATACTCCTCCTGGGTAGCTACTAATTCGGGTGAGTAGATGGTGAGAAGGTCCTGACCCTTGTGTACCTCCTCACCTGTGGTGTCAACAAAGAGCTTTTCTACCCAGCCTGATATCTTGGTGTGGATATGCTCGACCCGTTCCTCGTCATAGGTAACATGCCCTACAGTGCGTATCGTGACATAAAGCGGCCCCTTTGAGACCTTTGCGGTCCTCACTCCGATGTTCTGCACGGTCACAGGGTCTATCCTTATCACGCCCTCTGCAGATGGCTCGTCATCCTCGTATACGGGAATAAGGTCCATGCCCATAGGCGACTTGCCGGGTTTATCTCTGACATAGGTAGGGTCCATTGGCGCCTGCCAGTACTTTATCTTTCTTTCTTTTTTCGAGTTATCTCCAGCACCGCTGTTCTCTTGAGCCTCTTGCCCGGTAGAGACATCAGTGGCATGGACGTCGGGTTTTTTATCTCCCCGGGTAGCAAACCAGAAAACAACCACCAATATTAGCAGTAATAATATCCCGCCCAGCTTTACAATCTTTTTAACAGCCATTTTTATTTCCTCCATTTATATTCATCTTAAAATGGGACACGGATTAACGCAGATTTACAGGATAAAAAGATAAAACAGTATGTGTAAATCTTGAGATCATAGATTGCATTTTAAAAAAGTCTCACCCCGACCGCTGTCTCGAGTTTAGCAAGGTTATTTTCGTGGCTTGCGATTGCCCTGTAATATTCTATTTCATAATTATAAAGGGTAATCTGATTATTGACCAGGGTTATAAAATCCACCTTGTTCACTTTATATCCTGCAATTGCTGACTCTAGAGATACCGTGCTCTGGGGAATCAGCCCTGTCTTGAATAATTCAATCTCTTGATCATATTTTTCAATCTCCGTCATGATATCCCTTATCTGAAAGTATATATTGCTTCTCATTGAGTTATATTGTTCTGTAACCCTTCTGACATTTGCCTTCTCTTCCGCTACCCTTCTGCTTTGTTTATTTTTATACCAGAGAGGGATTTTTATTGTAACGAAACCGGAAAAGAAATCAGTCCTTTCAACTGTTGAAGCATCATCACGCTGTCCATAGCTTATTCCAACGTCGAAATCCGGATAATACTCTCTTTCAGCCAATCTGTGGGCTAAGCGATATCGGTCGATCATATGTTTTAATCCTATAAGTACTGGTCTGCTTTCTATAGCCATTCTCTGGAGGGCTTTAAATGTTAAGTTAAAACCGGTTTGCTTTATCTGCCCTGTATCGGTAAATGGCATCTGCGTGGGACGGTTCAGGAGAGTATTCAGGCGTGCTATCGTAGTCTGTCTCTTCTGTTCCAGAGAGATTAAGCGGTCAATCATCCTGGAAAGCTCTACCTGAGACTTTAATACATCCTGCTGAATCCCTTTACCAACGGCATATTTGGTTTCTGCTATCTTTACAAACTCTCTTAAAAGATTCCTGTTCTCTTCGGTAGCGTCTATAGCGTTGTTGATAAAAAGAAGATTATGGTAAGCAACCTTGACCTGCATAATGATATTATTTTTCTTCTCGGTATATTCTTCTTTGACTTTTTCTAATTCTTTTTCAGCTATACCACCTCTTAATTGCAACTTACCAGGGTAAGGCAATTTCTGCATAATTGATATCTGCTTCTGTGTCATCGGCTCTTGATTAAAGCTGAAGGTGTCAACAGGTAAATTCATAATTGATAGTCTCAACCGCGGGTCATCGAGGGACCTGGCCCGGGGCGGCCTTTCCTTAAATACCCCTATCTTTTCTCCAAATGTCTTAATCTCAGGGTTATTTTTAAGAGCTTCTTCTATTAACTTTTCCAGAATAGTTTTATTATTTGGCCCTTCTGCAGAAATAGCTTCTATGTTGACAAGCATTAAAAAGATTAGCATTGAGACAATAAATATTTTTTTCATCTCTTTCCTCCGTAAAATTCATATATTTATTAAACATCGAAATTGTGAATTTATTATGAATACCCGCATGACCCAATCAGTATTCTCAAGGACATTATATTTTACAGAAGAGTTGAGAAAAAAGTCTTTTCCATCAATAATAACCTGAAAACTACTGGATAGACACAAAAAAAGTATTTTACATATAATAGATATTATAATGCTTGAAAATACAGAAGAATCTCAAGTGAAAGATAATAATTATGGCTAAAATGATTGTTGAATCGCTTAACATCGGACTTCCAAGAAAGGATATTTTTTACGGCAGAGAGATAACCACGGGAATTAGCAAGAAACCAGTATCAGGGCCGGTACGTCTCAAAAAAATGGGATTTGAAGGCGATGGTGTCGCTGATTTGAAGTATCATGGAGGGCTTGACAAGGCCGTTTGTGTTTACAGTATAGATCATTATCCTTACTGGGAGGAAGTTACTGGAATAAAGCTGCCTCTACCCGCATTTGGAGAGAACCTCTCTGTTATAAATGTGCATGAAGATAATATTTGCATTGGGGATATCTTTCAACTGGGAACGGCTATTGTACAGGTCAGCCAGCCACGACAGCCCTGTAAAACTCTTGCAGTAAAGTTCGGTAGAAACGATATGGTAAAACTCGTTATTGAATCCGGCTTTACCGGCTTTTATTTCAGAGTGCTTGAAGAAGGTCTTGTAGAGAGAGGTGTTCAGCTCATTCTTAAAGAGAGAGATTCATATAAGATAACCATTTTTTTTGCCAACCATATCTTCCATCATGACAAAAATAATTGTGAAGGTGTCGAAAATGTGCTTGCAGTGCCGGCCCTTTCTGAGTCATGGCGCCAATCCTTTCAAAGACTGAAACAAAAGTGCTAGTGTAGTGCGTCATAAGTCCCTTTACTTTTACTTCCAGAGAAAAAAACGTTGCCCGTCATTCCCGCAATCTGTTGAGCGGGAATCCAGAGACTTTCATCAGGAACTGGATTCCGGCTTACAACCTGCCGGAATGACAATTGTAAAAGTGTTTTATGATCGATAACAGCCCCATCTTAAGTAAAGAAGTGTTAGACGCACTACACCAGTTCTTCAAGTGAAGCTCCCCACCTACAAGGCGGGGCATCAAATTTATTAAATCCCCCTCTCGCAGTCTACAATATCAAGGCATGGCATGAGGCTCTGGGAGTGATAAAGATGGAAAATATAAAAGTAGAGGCCGGGAAACCCGGCAATATAAAGCTGGAATATAAATAAAACTGACTGCAATACCAGTATAAATAAAACTAATTTGACAGGCGGAATAAAATAATAGTATACATATTCTGAAG
>JAZFSN010000237.1:0-18313 GCA_036446195.1 Thermodesulfovibrionia bacterium
TATTGAAGAAAACGGGAGGGAAGAGCTTTATCTGGAAAATGTTGATATCCTGAGGCCTGAAAATGGAAAGATTTACATGAAAAACCTCTTTGGTGAACAAAAATTATTTGAGGGCTCTTTAAAAGAAATATCCCTTGCCAGACACAAGGTTGTCCTAACCCAAAAAAAGTAATTAACCACAGTCGAAGCGACCCTGCGCGGAGACCCGCTTCAGGAGGACTACAGAGAAACAGGTTTGGACACAAATATTTATAAAGGTTAAGGTTGAGAATTAAAAAATATCTTTCTTAGCCTTAACCTTGACCTCAACCTTTTTAAGTTAGTGCTCTCTGTGGTTTGCTACCACCCCGGTCGAATAGATTCGCCGGGGAGAACGTATCCGCCTGGGGAGGAAAATACATTATTCGGGTTAATACAGATTAAATCTTCAGAATAAAGGTCCTTTTTCAATCATCTTCTGTTTATGATGTACTCCGGGAGAAGACACGGTTGAAATCACATAAAACACCCCCGCGACAAGCAGGACAATAAAAAATATAGTAAAGAAAAGTTTGGTTTTTTTGAAAAGCAAAAAAAGGAGCAGCACTGCAACAGCAATGGAAATATACAGATTGCCAGCGAAAAAGCCGGTAATACTTCTGCCAATATCAAAGAAATCCATATATGATTCCTTGCTTATAGCCTTATAATACTATATCATGCCCTTATAAAATTTATCTGTTCTCCCCTTCCTTGTTTATTAAAAGGGGAAGGGCGAAAATCCGCCCGGGGATAAGCTGACTATTGTAAGCTGGGAGAAAAAAGGTACAATAGAGTGCAGTTTCTTAATAAAGGCTGATGATATTGCCGGCATGGTAAAAGACATGCCCGGCTCCATGCTAAAAGATATGTCAAAAAAATAATTACGGAAGAACTTAAATGAAGAAAGAAAAAACAAAGGATATTGTGAGAAACAACTATGCAAAGATCGCCCAGCAGGGGAATTCCTGCTGCGCCCCTCTCAGTTCCTGCTGTGGAACCAATGATCTGGCACATGACGTCAGCAGAAAGATAGGATACACAGAAGAAGAGCTTAAGGAAGTTCCTCAGGGATCAAATTTGGGACTTGGCTGCGGTAATCCTGTTGCCCTTGCATCACTGAAAAAAGGCGAGACCGTACTTGACCTTGGTTCAGGCGCGGGCTTTGACTGTTTTCTTGCCGCGGACAGGGTAGGAAGGAGCGGAAAAGTAATCGGGGTTGACATGACCCCTGAAATGACTGAAAAAGCAAAGTCAAATGCCACAAAGAGCGACTATTCAAATGTAGAGTTCAGGACAGGAGAGATTGAAAATCTGCCTGTAGCTGACAATTCTGCTGATGCGGTTATCTCAAACTGCGTTATAAACCTCTCACCTGAGAAACAGAGAGTCTTCCATGAAATTTTCAGGGTACTGAAACCGGGCGGCAGGATGATAGTCTCAGATATAGTGTTAATCAGGGAGCTTCCGGATTTTCTTAAGGACTCTGCTGATGCGTACATTGCCTGTATCTCCGGAGCAGTTACAAGGGATGAATATTTAAACGCGGTTAAAAATGCAGGATTTCAGGAAATAGAAATAATTGATGAGTCATCATTCCCTGTCGAGGGCTGGATAAATGACCCAACAATCCGGTCAATTGCTGAGAATTTAAAAATATCACCTGAAGAAATAAACGAAATTACTGGTTCGATTGTAAGTATAAAAATTAAAGGGGTTAAAACCATTCAGACAACCTGAGTATTTTTCTGCTTTTCTCAAAGGTAAAACCAAAAACAATTTCATGTATTTCTAAAGGCTGAACCTGAACTTCCTCAGCCTTAAGGCATTTGTAACAACTGTAACAGACGACATGCCCATTGCTGCAGCGGCAAACATGGGATTTAAAAGTATTCCAAAAAACGGGAAAAGCACGCCGGCAGCAACCGGTATTAATATCGTGTTATATGCAAATGCCAAGAAGAGATTCTGTTTAATGTTTCTGAGTGTAGCCCTTGAAAGGGCTATGGCCGCTACAACCCCTCTTAAATCACCGCCAATCAGGGTAATATCAGAGGCCTCCATTGCAACATCAGTGCCTGTCCCAATAGCAATCCCTATGTCTGCCTGCGCAAGTGCCGGTGCATCATTTATACCGTCACCAACCATGGCAACTATTTTTTTCTCGGCCTGAAGTTTTTTGACTTCTTTTGCCTTGTCCTCTGGAAGCACCTCGGCAAAAACCCTGTCCAGCCCTACCTGTCTTGCAATTGCCTCGGCTGTTCTTCTGTTGTCTCCTGTTATCATCGCCGGCTCTACCCCGAGCCTGCGAAGCGCCTTGATTGCCTCAATGGAGTTTTCCTTTAAGGTATCAGCCACTGCCACAATCCCTATTGCGGCACCGTCCACTGCCACGTACATTGGTGTCTTGCCGTCATTTGACAATTGCTCTGCATTTTTTGCAAGTTTTTGGATTTCTATTCCTTCGTTATTCATGAATTTCTCATTTCCAAGGCAAACAGACTTTCCATCAATCCTTGCCTTAATCCCATGCCCCGGAACAGCCTGAAAATCAACAGGGTCTTTAAGCTCTAAACCTTTCTCTTTTGCACTTTTAACAATAGCCTCTCCAAGCGGATGCTCAGAGCCTTTTTCAGCAGAAGCAGCATAAAATATGACCTCATTCTCTTTGGCATTCAGAGAAATTATATCTGTGACCTCCGGCTCTCCCTTTGTAAGCGTGCCGGTCTTGTCAAAGACAATTGCATTTATCTTATGTGCTGTCTCGAGCGCCTCCCCACTCCGTATTAATATACCGTTTTCAGCGCCTTTGCCAGTGCCGACCATTATGGAAGTTGGAGTCGCAAGGCCCAATGCGCACGGACATGCAATTATCAGGACAGCGATAAAATTAAGCAATGCATACGTAAAAGCAGGCTCAGGACCAAATAAATACCAGACAATGAATGTTATAGCCGAAATTCCCATAACAGCAGGGACAAAAAAAGAGGCAATTTTATCAGCAAGCCTTGCAATGGGCGGTTTGGATCCCTGGGCCTCCTGAACCATATTTATAATCTGTGAGAGCATTGTATCCCTGCCAACCTTGGTTGCCTCAAATTTAAATGAGCCGGTCTTGTTTATTGTTGCCCCTATTACCTCATCACCAGCCGTTTTTTCAACCGGCATGGACTCGCCTGATATCATGGATTCATCTACTGATGAATAACCCTCTTTCACAACACCGTCAACAGAAATCTTTTCCCCGGGCCTGACCAATACTATATCCCCGATTTCTACTTCCTCCACAGGGATATCCAATTCCTGTCCGTCTCTGATAATTCTTGCTGTTTTTGGCTGAAGCCCAATGAGTTTTTTTATTGCCTCTGATGTCTGACCCTTTGCCCTTGCCTCAAGAAGCCTGCCGAGCAGGATAAGGACAATGATAGTCGCGGCTGTATCAAAATACACCTCGGCGGAATAACCCTTTATCTGAAAAAGCGAGGGGTAAAATGTTGCTGCAACACTGTATACATAGGCTGCTGATGTTCCAACAGTTATTAGCGTGTTCATGTTGGTTGTTTTATGACGGGCGGCAGATAGAGCGCCTGTATAAAACTGCCAGCCTACCCAGAACTGGACAGGGGTTTGAATTATTAACTGAATAAGAAAGTTCACCTGCCTCGGAATCTCAATAATTGCAGACAGGCCTATTCTTTCCCAGAATACAAGTAAAAAAATCGGCAGGGTCAGTACTGCCCCAACCAGGAGTTTCAGCTTTAGTCTTTTATATGCCTTTTCTCTCTCTATTTTTTCTTTTTCAACTATATCCTCGCCCTGCTCAACCTCTACAATGTCATAACCTATCCCCCTGACAGCCTTTTTGAAATCTCTCATGCCAAGCTGCGCCGGAATATACTCAATTGTGGCTTTTTCAGTTGCAATGTTTACAGAGGCTGAAAAAACACCGTTTAACGAGGCAAGTGTATTCTGCACCTTTTCTACGCATGAGGCACAAGTCATCCCCTTTATTGGCACAGTAATCTTTGATACTGAAACGCCGTATCCAATGTCCTTTATTGTCTTGATAAACTCTTCAACTGAGCCTGTTGACGGATTGTAAAAAACAGTGGCCTTCTCAGCGGCAAAATTCACTTCGGCGCTTTCCACGCCATTAAGTTTAAGAAGCCCGTCCTTCACCCTGGACGCACAGGATGCGCATGACATCCCTGTAACCGGCAGGTCTATTCTTTTTGCCTCAGACGATGTTTTTTCTCCTGATCCGGCTTTAAGCGGAAGAGTTTCCTTTGCCTGCTTTAAGAACTCTGCAGGGTCTTTATCAAAATCCTGTTTGCAGGAAAGGGCGCAAAAATAATAAGTTTTCCCATTATAAACACTTGTTGCAGCCGCCCTGTTTTCATCAACATTCATCTTGCAAACAGGATCCTGTGCCATTGTCTCACCTCCTTTCCAATAGATTCACTTCTTTTACTTCTTAACCCCTTTTTTACTTGAGGGTCTTTATGTATTCAATAAGGTCATCCAAGTCTTCCTCTGTCATCTTATAGCGGGGCATTGTCTTGTCCAGAGGTTTACCCGCCGGATTTAATCCCTGTGTTACAGCACGTTTAATAAGCTCATCTGTATAGCGCGGATGTTCTTCCTTCACCCCTCCATGAGCGTGTTCTTCTACAGTAAGGGTTCTGTACCTGATGTCTGTAGGCGTAGCAGTTCCCATCAGCACGGACACGCCTCCCTTTCCTGTTTCACCATGACATGACACACAGCTTCCACCATGCATCCTTAACCACATTGGACCTTCTTTAAATTCAATTCGGCTTTCCTGCTCATTGAAACCAGTGTAGTAGATTCCCTCTCCATTAGATATGGAAAGCTTTTTAGCTTCCGTACCACTCTTTATATGCTTCTGCTCAGAGCCCTCAGTCGTGCCCTCCTGCTCAGAACTTTCTATCACTTCCTCTTTTTTTTGAACTGTCATCATGGTATCCTGACCCATCATTCCACCCTGCATCTGAGCAGAACTATTGACAGCTGATAAACCCAGGATTAAAGTTGTTATTATAAATACCTGTTTCATTCCTATACCCCTTTCCTTCTTTTATTAGTGTTAGTGCCTGAAGCTATTAACAGCAGTGTTTGCCATGTCCATGACCACCGGTCTGTTCAACATATTTTTCAGGTTCTTTGTCAAACGTCTCCTTGCAGCCGACTGCACAAAAATAATAAATTTTTCCCTCCCATGCACTTGTTGCAGCCGCCTTATTTTCATCAACACTCATGAGACACACGGGATCATGCGTCATAGTCTCACCCCCCTTTTTTGTTTAAACAGGCTGAACCATTACATACTCATTTTTCTATTAAATTTTTATATTCTTCGCCGTCAGGAAACCAGTCAAACGGTAATTACACCATAATTCTCATGCATATAAGCATTCTTTTAGAATATAATAAAATATTCTTAATCAAGTTTCTTATCCACAACATTGTCAGAAATTTGCCTGCTGATAGCGCAGTCCATTAATTATGATTAACCTCCTTGCGTAATTGCCTTTTCCCTGAGATTCAGTATGTACTGCCTTGCTGCCATGGCGGCTTTTGCACCTTCGCCAGAGGCTATAATAATTCTTTTTCCAAAGGCATTAGTAACATCGCCTGCAGCAAAAATACCGGGACAAGATGTTGTGCAATCGGGATTGATAATAACCTCGCCCCTCTTATTGATATCAACAAGATGTGATACCATGGAGGAATTAGGTTGCAGTCCTATAGCAACAAACACACCTTTAACAGGTAGATTAACTGTTTTTTCTTCTGCCTTCTTTCTGATTTTGATGTTAGAAAGCGTCTTTTCTCCCGAAAATTCAATAGTCTTATACCCCTCATATTTACGCAGGTTTTTAAACTGACTAACCCTCTCAATTATTACCGGGTCTGCTTTAAGTCCGGAATCAGAAACAAGGTGTATATTTTTTGCAACAGTATGAAGGTTTTCAACTATCTGTAACGCCGAGTTTCCACCTCCAACTACTGCTACATCCTCTCCCTGTACAAAGGAAAGGTCCTGAATGTTACCATAAAAGATACCCTTTCTCTGAAATTCCTCTTCACCTGGAACTTTCAGTCTTCTTCTCGTCATCCCCGTGGCTATAATCAAAGTCTTTGTAAAATATTTATTGATCTCTGAGGTTATAATATTGAATCCATCTCTAACAGGTTCAATCTTCTCGACCTCCCTCATAAGATGGTCTATATAGTTCGAGTGAATAAGCTGGTACTGGAACTTCCTTGTAAGTTCAGGGCCTGTGATAAAATCAAATCCCATGTAGTTTTCTATTTTTGTGCTATCAATCGCCTGCCCACCCAGGTCCTTGGTTATAAGGAAGGCATCCATCTTCAGTGTTGCTGCATATACAGCGGCTGTCAACCCTGCAGGTCCACCGCCTATAATTATCATGTCATAGGCTGCTCCCGGGATTTTACATTCTTTATTTTTAATAAATTTATCTCTGCACCCTGTTGAACAAAAATAATAAACGTTCCCATTACATTCGTAGGTAACAGCATTCTCCTCTTTAACGTCCATGTTACATACTAGGTCTTTTTGCATTATTCATCACCAGCCTATTGAATCTTCAAGTATAAGTTGTAAGCCGCAAGTGCTCAGAGATTAGGTCAGCGGCTGAGAAGCTATTCTGCTCCCCAGCCGTATTTCAACTTTTCAATCAAAAAACTATTTTGTTACCTTTGTCTTTTCGTATATTTTACTCTGTAGCTCTTGAATCTCTTTTTCAAGCTTTGTGATGTCCTCGTTTTTTGTTTTTGGGTTGCGAAGGGCCTCAAAATATTCAAATTTCTTGCTGTGAAGTTCTTTCCTTAAACCTGCTGTCTCATCCAGAAATTTCCGGTAAAATTCTGCATTATAGCCCATCATTCCATGGCCCATTCCACATCCCATCATGCCGTGACCCATTCCAGAACCCATCATTCCACGACCCATTCCACATCCCATCATGCCATGACCCATTCCAGAACCCATCATTCCACGACCCATTCCACATCCCATCATGCCATGGCCCATTCCAGAACCCATCATTCCACGACCCATCATGCCATGACCCATTCCAGTGCCCATCATTTGAGAACAGGGACCATGCTTAGACATCTCTCCTGTCTGTTTTTGGCCTTTGCCGACCTGTATAGTCTCCTGATCCATCATTCCGCCCTGCATCTGAGCAGAACTATTGACAGCCGATAAACCCAGGATTAAAGCTGTTATTATAAATATCTGTTTCATTACTCCTACCCCTTTCCTTCTTTTATTAGTGCCTGTAGCTATTAACAGCAGTGTTGGCAGTGTCCATGACCACCAGCCTTCTCAACATATTTTTCAGGCTCTTTGTCAAACGTCTCCTTGCAGCCCACTGCACAAAAATAATAAGTTTTCCCAGCCCATGTACTTGTTGCAGCGGCCTTGTCTTCATCAACATTCATCTTGCAAACAGGATCCTGTACCATAGTCTTACCTCCTTTCTAATAGATTTATTTCTTTTTTTTAAACCCCTTTTTTACTTGAGGGTCTTTATGTATTTGAGCCATTTTATCTACACTATAGGCCTGCTTCTTAAATCAAACAATGATATATATCATATTTAAAAATTGGATGCTACACTGTTCATTAATTTTCTTTTGGCTAAAAAAACTGCAAGTCCGCCCGCAATCATCAAAAAACAGAGAACCTGCCCCATGGTAAAGGGGCCAAGTATAAATCCAAGCTGTATATCAGGCTTGCGGACAAATTCAATAAAAAATCTGACCAACCCATAACCTATAAGATATAAAGAAAGAAGAAAACCATCAAACATTTTCTTTTTTCGCACGTTCCAGAGAATAAAAAAAAGAAATACCCCCTCGAAAAACGCCTCATAAAGCTGTGATGGATGCCTTAGTTGACGGGCCGGGTCCATGGGGAAATACATTCCCCACGGCATAGTGGTTACCCTGCCGTAAAGTTCACCATTAATAAAATTGCCCAATCTGCCAAATGTATATCCCAAAGGTATTGCAGGTATAAGAAGGTCTGCAAAATGCCAGAAGTTTATTTTGTTTTTATAACAAAATAATATGTTGGCGAACAAAACCCCTATCAGTCCTCCATGATAAGACATGCCCCCGATCCCTGTATAATGAACACCGCCTTCAAAGCTGACAGGAGAAATTATTTCTATTGGATGGGCAATATAATAGTTGAAATTGTAAAACAGCACATATCCCAATCTGCCGCCAATCATAACCCCCAGAACAGCCCATACAAAATAGTTCTGAATCATGTCTTTACTGTATGTGTAACCTTCATTCTTTATCCTGTGCAAAACAAGCAGATACACAACAGAAAAAACAACAATGTACATTAACCCGTAATAGCGCACCTGAAATTGTCCGATCTGAAAAAATACAGGATTAATATGCTCCGGCAAGTGATTCCAGAATCCAATAAATTTGTTCAGCACCAATAAGTCCCCTTTAACACTTTTTAATAACTACCTGAATTGCCACCGGCGAGGTTTTTGCCTAAGTAGTTTTTCTAACCCTGGCCCTTCAGTTCGCCCCTTATCTGAAGATACCTGGCTATACCTGAACGGGTTATTAACCCCACCAGCTTATCATTATTAATTACAAGAAACCTTGCCTTGTCTGTCTGAACCATCCTCTCAAAAGTTGATGATACGTCATCATTCTCATGAGCCACAAGAGACTTACTAAATAACTGCATAACATCCCCTGCCGTGGTGCCTGCCCATCTGTCCCTTGGCAGTCCCCTTATTTCCTTAAGGCTTATAATCCCTGCAAACCTTTCCCGCTGCATAACAGGAAACCCGCCGTATCCGTATCTTAAAAAATAATTATCAACAAGTTCAGAGAGAGGAATGTCTGAATCAACTGTAACAACCTCGGTGGCCATAACATCCCTGACCCTAACCCCTTCCAAAATTCCCCTTGTGGCGGCATGCCGGTAACTTGACTGAGCCGCCGTGTACAAAAACCATCCTATAAGCAGAAACCACACACTTCCCATGTATCCGGTAAAAATAGAAATAAGTCCAAAAAATATAAAAAATAACGCTATGCTCTGCCCCGTCCTCGCCGCCTTTCTTGTTGCGGAAAGATAATCCCCTGACTTCTTCCAGATCAACGCCCTTAAGACACGGCCTCCGTCCATTGGAAACCCCGGGATAAGATTAAACGTCCCGAGGATAAAGTTAATCTGAAAAAGGTATGAGGCTATGGCCTTCAAACCCTGATAATCGCCGGCTAACTTATAAAACAGGAAAAAGATTAAGGACAGACCATAGCTTGAAAACGGCCCTGCAAGCGCCATACTTAATTCGATTTTCGGGCTGGACGGTTCTTTCTCCATCTGGGCAACACCGCCAAAGATAAAAAGCGTGATACTTTTTATCGGTATATTATTGCTCCTGGCAATAAATGAATGGGACAGTTCGTGGATTATAACAGAGAGAAAAAGCAGGAGAGCAGCAATCGCGCCCCTCAGCCAGTTAGTGGCCTGTGGGAGTTCAGGCGCTACCTGGGGAAAATACTGGGTTGCCAATGCCCACGTTATAAAGCCAAAAATCACAAACCAGGACAAGTGGATTCTTATAGGAATCCCCATTATCTTTCCAATCTGCCATGCACCCCCTAACATTCCATCTCCTCCTCAGACAATCTTATCATATCTTTAAATGATAATTTTTACCGCGGAGAATCCCGAAGTGTCGGGACAGAGATTTTCAGCGGGTCTCCGCGAAGGGTCGCTTCGACAAGGGGGGAGGGTTAGAGCCTGCCCCGTACTTGATACGGGGGTGGGGGTAATGTAATTTTTCCTATTGCGTTTGTATTAGTTCAACTTGAAATCCTTTTATTTGATTGTTTTTATAGTTTCCTCTGCGTCCTTTGCGATCTCCGCGGTGAACAGTTACTAATTTTTTTCTCTCTATGTTCTCTGTGGTTAATTGTATTGTTTCTGCTAAAATACCTTATGTTCACCGGGGAATCCCTTAAAATCATTTCCGTAACAGGTGCGCACAGCAGGGTGGGCAAGACAACCCTGTGCTCAATACTATTAAGAAAGCTTAAAGGGCTTGGAGCAATCAAATTCACAAAGACCCCACTTTACACATCTTTGATAGAAGATGCAGGGGTACTCAGTCAAAAGGGCAAGGATACAGCCATGTTCCTTGAATCAGGCGCTGAAAGGGTTGTCTGGGTACAGTCGCCGTATAATGAGCTAAAAAATGTTTTAGAAACGGCAATAAGCAGGATGGCCGGACTTAAAGGAATCATTGTGGAAGGCAACAGTCCTGTGGATTTTTTAAATCCGCATCTGGTAATATTTATCTTAGAGTCAGACGGACATCTTAAACCTTCAGCCATAAAGGTCGGTAAAAAAGCAGACATTATAATCATCAATTCCAAAAAACAGGTAAAAGAACCTGATTTTTTAGCACCGATAATACAAAAAAACGCAAAAGTTTTCTGGATTGATTTAAGAGAAAGAAAAGGTGAACTTGAGGAGCTCATCTGTTTTGTCAAAGAGAGGATCAGCAGAGACACAAATTAAAAAATTGCGGTGGAAGGAAAAATATCCTGCCCTGCATTGGGAAAAAAGGA
Organism: Thermodesulfovibrionia bacterium; assembly: GCA_036446195.1. Taxonomy (GTDB): domain Bacteria; phylum Nitrospirota; class Thermodesulfovibrionia; order UBA6902; family BMS3Bbin08; genus JAZFSN01. Next base: position 10,690 of record JAZFSN010000237.1, read on the forward strand.
AAAGGGAGCAGGGATCGGCTGTCAGGTATCAGCAAAAATCTGACAACTGAAACCTGACCCCTAACAACTGTTTTATATATCTGTGGTATCTGTGAAAATCTGTGTCCTATTTTAATTTAAAGGAGTCGTTGTCATGCAAATTGAACTAAATGTTCTGCTTTTTGAATTAGCGCTTACTTTTTATTTCATAGCCGCCATCATCGGCATCATAGGACTTTTCAAAGGCATAAAATCCACCTCCAGGATAATAGTCATTCTTACAGTAATCGGGTTTCTTTTTCATTCAGCAAACATTGCCGCCAGATACATCAAGGGAGGGCACATTCCTATTACCAATCTGCACGAGGCATCTTCATTCCTTTCCTGGTGCATAGTAATTCTTTTTTTCGTGCTGGAATATAAATATAAAATAGGCCTTCTCGGGTCTTTTATAATGCCGATAGTTTTAATTTTCATGCTTTCATCCTCAATGCTCCCGAGAGAGATAAACACATCCTTAAACCCTGTTCTTAAAAGCTACTGGCTCGGTATACATACAACAATAGCTCTTGTCGGATACGCAGCCTTTGCCATGGCCTTTGGCATCGGCATTATGTACTTACTACAGGAAGGATATGTAAAATCAAAACATCTCCACGGGCTTTTCAAGAGACTGCCGAGTTTACAGACCCTTGATGAAATCAATTATCGCCTTATCAGCGTTGGATTTGCATTCTTAACCCTTGCAATCATTACCGGAGCCATATGGGCAAACACCGCATGGGGCAGTCCTTTACAGGGTGATCCCAAGGAAATATGGTCGCTCGTCACATGGCTTATCTATGCCCTTGTGTTCCATCTGAGGCTGTCGGTCGGCTGGAGAGGCAAAAAGGCATCCATTGTCTCAATTGTCGGTTTTATACTGGTTATATTCACATTCTTCGGTGTTAATCTTATCCTGAAAGGACTTCACGCCTTTGTATGAATATATTAGCCATCGGCCTTAATCACACAACAGCAAGTATAGACATAAGGGAAAAAGCAGCCTTTGACGGGTCCAAGCTCGGCGAGGCAATTGAGATACTCAAGACATCCCCTCTAATAAAGGAAAGTCTGATACTCTCGACCTGCAACAGGGTTGAGATTTATGCCATTGTGAAGGACCTTGATTCAGGAATCGAAAACATAAAAAAATTCCTTTCAGACTTTCATAAGGTGCCAAGAGAGCCTCTTGATAATACTCTCTACGAATATTCGAACAGAAAGGCATTGAAGCACATATTCAGGGTTGCATCAAGTCTTGACTCAATGATAGTTGGCGAGCCCCAGATACTCGGACAAATGAAAGATGCATTTGATTTTGCCCTGAAAAGAAAATCCACGAGCGTTATCCTTAACAAGCTTATGAAGAAGACCATATCTGTCGCAAAAAGAGTCAGGACTGAAACAAAGGTAGGCGAGAGCGCAGTAAGCATAAGTTTTGCGGCAGTTGAACTGGCAAAGAAGATTTTTGATAATCTCGCGACAGAGACAGTCATGCTTATCGGCGCGGGCGAAATGGCTGAGCTCGCAGCCAGGCACCTGATAAATAACGGTGTAAAAAATGTTCTTGTTACCAACCGGACTTATCAAAGAGCAGAAGAACTTGCAAGGGAATTTAGCGGGAGGACAGTAGAGTTTGATAAATTCCTCTATGAATTAATACACACGGATATTGTAATCTGCTCAACAGGGGCCCCGAATTACGTTATCCTGAAAGAGCATATGCATAAAGTAATGAAAGACAGGAAAAACAGACCAATGTTCATAATTGACATATCTGTGCCGAGAAATATTGACCCTCAAATTAATGACATAGACAACATTTATCTTTATGACATAGACGACCTTCAGGGAGTAATAAGCATAAATATCCAGGAAAGGAACAAAGAGGCAGAAAAAGCCGAGAGGATTGTGGATGAAGAGGTCGAGGCCATTCTAAAATGGCATGCCTCGCTGTCCGCAGTGCCGACAATAGTTGCGCTCAGGTACAAGGCCGAAACAATAAGGAAAGAGGAACTTGAAAAAATCCATAGAAAGCTCGGCCATCTTAAAGAAGAGGAAATCAAATCCATTGAATCCCTGACATCATCTATAATCAATAAACTTATCCATTGGCCCATTGCCGCCCTCAAGTCTGAGGTAGAGGACAAGGATACAATGGTGGACATAGTCAGAAGGGCGTTTAATCTGGACACAGACCGGGACAGTAAACCCGGGAATTATAGTCAAAGCGATGATCCAGGGTCAGAATCTGCCAGTGCAGAGAGACCAGCTTCAAAAGGAGAGATGGACAAAAATGACAATAAAGAGAAACACTAAAAAAATAGTTATTGCAACCCGCGGAAGCAAACTCGCCATGTGGCAGGCAAACTGGATAAAAACAGAGCTGGAGAAAAAACATCCAGGGATTGAGGTAGAACTCAAAAAGATAAAGACCACCGGCGATAAAATCCTTGATGTCCCCCTTGCAAAGGTAGGCGGTAAAGGTCTTTTTGTCAAAGAAATAGAAGAGGCCCTCTTAAGGGGAGACGCAGACCTTGCGGTTCACAGTATGAAAGATGTCCCTGCAGATTTGCCGGCAGAACTTCATATTAAAGCTATATGTAAAAGAGAAAACCCCAGAGATGCATTAATTACCAGAGTTCACAGTTATCAGTTTACAGTTCACAGTTTTAATGACCTTCCCCAAGGCACGAAAATTGGCACGAGCAGCCTCAGGAGGTCATGCCAGTTATTAAATATACGTCCTGATTTAAAAATTGCCCAGCTGCGCGGCAACCTTGATACAAGAATAAGAAAACTTGACGAAGGGCAGTTTGACGCAATTATTGTTGCTGCCGCAGGTGTAAAAAGGCTCGGCATGGCTGACAGAATCACAGAAATCCTTGAAACTGATGTCAGCCTTCCTGCCATAGGACAGGGTGCAGTGGGAATAGAATGCAGGAAAGAAGACAGGCTGATAAGTAATCTGCTTGAACCGTTAAACCATCCTGCTACCTCAGTCTGTGTAAGGGCTGAACGGGCATTTCTTAAAAAACTCGAGGGCGGCTGTCAGGTGCCGATTGCAGGCTATGCACAACTGCTACAGCAGGGGTCAGGGGCCAGGGGTCAGGGGTCAGACTGTGAACTGTCAACTGATAACTGTCAACTGGTTATTGACGGTCTTGTAGGCAGTGTATCCGGTGATACAATAATCAGGGACTCTATCAGAGGGAATGTAGATAATGCAGAACAGCTCGGCACAAAATTGGCAGAAGAACTTCTCTCAAAAGGCGCCGGGGAAATACTCGCTGAAGTTTATAATCAAAGATAACACGAATTATCGAGTTCGGAACTCGCTAATTTCATTTCTTGGAAAAAGTTAAAAATTTGCTTGCCCAATAGGCATAAAATTGAATATACTGCTCATTAATAATGCCTCTGGAGCGGAGAAACTTTTAAAATTCAGGCAGGGTGTTACTTCTAATAGTTTTGACTTCCCCCCTATTTTGATATACTTTGATCAATGACACAAAAAAATGGTCATAAACACTGAGTGGTCATAGGGTCTATTTTATTAGCATTTGTATAAAAAACAAAGGGGTCTGTCCCAGCCTGAGGCGAGACAAGTCCCACCCGAGGCGGGTAAACTTGACACTGGACAAATTATAGAAGACGGTAACGAAATGAAAATGGCAAACGTGAAACGGGCTGAGGCTGGTAATTAGTCAAACCACACAGCTCAGCCCTGGTATTAACTTTATAAAAAACAAAGTATAATCATATTAACAATCATTTGATTAATTTAAAAAGGAGGGGGCCATGGCTATAACATTACCAAAATTACCATTTGACAACGGTGCGCTTGCACCGCACATCAGTGAGAGAACAATCGAATTCCATTACGGAAAGCATCATAAAACTTATGTTGAAAAAACAAATTCTCTCATTGAGGGCACAGACCTTGCGGGCAAGGATCTGGAAACTATTATCAAAAAGACTTCAAATGACGCGTCCAGATCAGGAATTTTTAATAATGCCGCCCAGGCATGGAACCACGCTTTTTACTGGAACTGCATGAAACCCGGAGGAGGAAGCGCTCCTTCAGGCGCCATAGCTCAAAAAATAGTTTCAGCCTTCAAAAGCTATGACAAATTTACCGAGCAGTTCAAAAACGCGGGCGTCACACAGTTTGGAAGCGGCTGGGCATGGTTAGTTTTAAAAGACAACAATGTGGAAATTATGAAAACATCCAATGCAGATACACCGATAGCCCATGGACTGAAGCCTCTCCTGACTGCAGATGTGTGGGAACACGCTTACTACCTTGACTACCAGAACAGGCGGCCTGATTATCTCACTGCATTTGTGCAGCACCTGATTAACTGGGATTTTGTAAACTCTTTACTCGATTAAGAGTCATCAGAATTTAAAGCAGCAAGCTTATATTGATCGCAGTTATGAAGTGATAACGAATATCTACGCATAGATTTTTTGTGTCACGGATAATTTTTGTAATTTTTTAATCGCTGAAAAGGAGCTTTTTGATTGCTGATTCAAAGATGTCCCTGTCACTGACTCCGATAAACCGTTTTACAATCTCTCCTTTACGATTTATCAGAAAGCGGGTGGGGACCCCAAAGGCCAAATACTTTCTAGCCAGTTTTTCAGAGCCAACAAGGAGTGTATAGGGTATCCTGTTCTCTTTTGCAAAAATTTTTAACTTCTTCCCGCCGTCATACTCAAGGGCAATTCCAATAACCTCGAATCCCTTATCTCTATACTCGTCGTAAAGAGACGCGAACATAGGGATAGATAACCGGCAGAAACGGCACCAGGTAGCCCAGAAGTCAATAAGAATTACCTTCCCTTTAAAATCTGACAGACTAACACTTTTACCCTTGATGTCAGAAAGGGTAAAATGAGGTGCTTTTTTATAGGGCTTTTCGTCACTGGCAGAAATGAAATGAGGATATACCAGCAAGCTTGAGAACAGAAGTGCTGACATAATTAACACAAAGATTTTTTTCTTCATTTTTTTTAAAACCCTAAAAAAATCCCCACCCCGAAGCCGGTAATGATAAACGGGATGCAGGGGGCCTGCCAAACACAAACCCTATAGAAATATTATCCATATGTTATTCATCAAGAAGGGCATCCAGTTTTTCAATACTGTTTGTTGGAAATTTACAGACATAATTTATACATACATAGGCTGTTGCTTTTCCGCCCAGCTGGACCTGCTCTTTAAGAAAAGGGACAAGTCTGACCACGGTCTCGGCCTCTTTCACTGATGACGGGTGCAGTGCAACTACCTTATTGGGCATAAAGCGCTTAAAAACCCTGTGTATCATTTCCTCAGTATCTCTTGAGTCCCTTTCCCCTGCAATGACAATCTCTTTTGACGGGCCCAGTACAAAGTCAAGAGAGATAAGTATCTGGGTAAAAGAACTGGGAAGCTGGGTGATCTTACCCGAGAAAGCCTTAAGAAGTTCTTCTGCTTTTGATTCAAAATCCTTTTCAATGGTAAGCCTGCCTATGCGTAGCAGATCCAACAGGGCAATAGCGTTTCCGGAAGGTATGGCCCCGTCGTAGATTTCTTTCTGTCTTAAGAGGAGTTTTTCAGCGTCATGTGCAGTGAAGAAAAAACCGCTGTCCGCATTATCCCAGAAAAGTCTGAGCATTTCCTCGGTCAGATGTTTTGCCTCTTTAAGGTATCGGGGATCAAAGCTTGCTTCATACAGATCATACAGCCCATGGATAAAGAACGCATAATCTTCAATAGTTCCCGGTATGCCGGCTACACCCTCTCTATAACGGTGAAGGAGTCTTCCGTTTTTATCTATAAGTTTTTCCAGAATAAACTGTGCTGCCTTTTCTGCCGCCTGCCTGTAGCCGGGATTATTGAGCACCCTGGAACCAAGGGCGAGGCTTGAAATCATAAGCCCGTTCCAGTTTACAAGAATCTTATCATCAAGATATGGCCTCGGCCTTTTCTCCCGGGCTGCAAAAAGTTTATCTTTAGAATGTTTAATAATCTGTTTTATTTCATCATGAGGCTTTTGAAACTTCAGGGCAGTTTCTTTAGTAGTATGCAAGAGATAGAGGATATTTTTACCCTTAAATTCCCTCATAGGGTCATCAAGGGCATTTCCGTCCGGCTCAATGCCAAACGCATATGAGAATATTTCTGCATCTTTCTTGCCCAGGATATCTGTAATTTCATCTGCTCTCCAGACATAGAAGGCCCCTTCCTTTTTTTCTTCTGTATTCTGGGGATCAGGTGAGTCCGCATCCTCAGCCGAATAGAATCCTCCTTTAGCGTGTGTCATATTACGAAGCACATAGGTAAAAATCTGCCGTGCAGCCTCGGCATATTTTTCCTTTTTGGTGGCCTGATATGCTTCCAGATATGTCCTTGAAAGTACTGCCTGGTCATATATCATCTTCTCAAAATGAGGAATCCGCCACTGGCTGTCTGTTGAATAACGATGAAAGCCTCCGCCGATATGGTCATATATACCGCCTCTCAGCATGGCTGTGAGAGTCTTTTCTACCATATCAAGCGCCTCTTGCTCCCCGGTCCTCTTCCAGTATCCGAGGAGAAAGGAAAGTGAATGGCTCATCGGGAACTTCGGTGCAGGGCCAAAACCTCCGAACTTAGGGTCAAAACTTCCGGAGAACTCGGTAAATGCCTTTTTGAGAGTTTCTTTATTCAATGAAAAAACTTCTTTGCTGCGGAATACAGCCTGTTCCTGGATTGCCCGTGTCAATGATTCGCCGGCACCGAGTATCTCATCTTTTCTGTTTACCCATGCATTCGCTATAGATACAAGTATGCTCTTCAATCCGGGTCTTCCAAATTTGTCCTCAGCGGGGAAATATGTCCCACCGAAAAAAGGTTGCTTATCAGGTGTCAGAAAAACCGTTAACGGCCAGCCGCCACTGCCAGTCAAGGTTATTACCGCATTCATAAAGATATTATCTATATCCGGTCTTTCTTCCCTGTCAACTTTTATAGAGACAAAGTATTTATTAAGGATTTCTGCAATTTCGGGGTTTGAAAAAGATTCCTTTTCCATTACATGACACCAGTGGCATGTGGAATACCCGATAGATAAAAAGATCAGCTTATTTTCTTTTTCAGCCTTTTTAAACGCCTCATCTCCCCATGGATACCAGTCTACCGGGTTATGGGCATGCTGCAGGAGGTAGGGGCTTTTTTCTTTAATTAACCTGTTAGTGTAAGTATTGTTTTTATCAGCCATTACGTAAGTTGAAGGCAGGATAAGTACTATCGTTAATATGTATATTATTAACTTATAACCCATTTAAAAAAAGGATAATACCATGGCATGTACGGTATATTCTCGTCTTACCAATAAGATCTCGTACGATTTTGCCATTAACTCTTTACTTTCTTTTATAATATCACAATTAAATACGGCAAATCTCCAGATTTGGATAGCGATAGGGCACGACACATGAAAAAAAAGCTTGAAACTATTATTAAAGACTAAAGAGAATTATGGGAGTCCGACTTCCATAATTCAGGGAAGGATATTCAGGCCTTGAAAAATATATTTCTAGTTTATCTTTATTTCCGCGCTGCGTTTAAGCCCCT
>JAZFSN010000238.1:0-16752 GCA_036446195.1 Thermodesulfovibrionia bacterium
CATCTTTAGTAAGGGTAACATAGGCCCTCACTTTATCTTCGACAGCCTCTATCCTGGTAAATATGGCATTTGTGAGTTCCAGCGGGCTTATTTCACCCTTTAAAATAGCCTTAAGTGCTTGACTGATAGTTAGATTGTATAACTCCAAGATTCCCCCAGTTGAAAAATTATTATTGATACCTGTAATATTAATGTCCTATCCTCATTATTCTTGTCATTCCGGGCTTGACCCGGAATCCAGTCTTTTTTCTCTGGATTCCCGCTTTCGCGAGAATGACGAAACAGCGGACATTTATTATGCATCATTCAATAATAACGGTTTTTCGATTATGTGATTTTTCCAAAAACGTCCTCAAGCACGTTGATAAGGTAATTAATCTCTTTCTCGGTAACTATTAACGGGGGCGTAAAACGAAGCACATTCCCGGCAGTGCAATTTACCAGAACCCCCTGCTTTGCACACAAATTGACTATGTCATCACAGGTTGTTGTGATTTCCATACCAATCATAAAACCTAATCCCCTTATTTCCACTATAAGGGACGGGAAATCTTTTTTAAGACCTTCAAGTTTTTTAATAAAATATTTTCCAGTACGTCTGCAATTATCCAGAATAAAGCCGTCTTCAAGCAGGGTTTCTAAAGTGGCTATGCCGGCTGTACATGCCAGGGGGTTTCCACCAAAGGTTGAGGCATGAGAGCCCGGCTGAAAATATACAGCTACCGTGTCTTTTGCAAGTGTTGCACCTATGGCCACTCCTCCACCAAGTCCTTTGGCAAGGCTGATAATATCAGGCTCCACACCGAAATGTTCATACGCAAATAATTTTCCTGTTCTTCCCATGCCGGTCTGAACCTCATCAAATATAAGCAGGAGTCCTTGTTCATCACAAATTTGACGAACTTTTTTCAAATAACCTTCAGCAGGCATCTTTATCCCTGCTTCTCCCTGTATTGGCTCCAAGATAACAGCACATGTATGCTTTGTGATGGCCGCCTTAAGGGCATCAGTGTCATTAAATGGTACGTATTTAAACCCGGGAACCAGCGGCTCAAAGCCTTTATGTAATTTTTCCTGGGCTGTGGCACTTAATGCGGCAAATGTTCTGCCATGAAAGGAACCATAGGCACTTATGATTTCATATTTATCAGATTCCGTATGGTCTTTTGCGTACTTTCTGGCGAGCTTTATTGCCGCCTCATTTGCTTCTGCCCCTGAATTACAGAAAAATACCTTATCAGCACAGGAATGCTCAATCAGGAGTTTTGCAAGTTTTGTCTGTTGCTCTATATGATAAAGGTTTGAGACATGCAGAAGTCTCTGTGCCTGTTTCTGAAGCGCAACTACCACCTTTGAATGGCAGTGCCCCAGGCAATTCACCGCAATGCCACCAACAAAATCCAGATATTCTTTACCATCAGAGTCCCATACCTTAACGCCGCGGCCTTTTCTAAGGCTGATAGGAAAACGGTTGTAGGTATTCATTAAATACTTTTTAGAGTCGTCTATAAGTCTTTTATCCATAAAAGATATTAACATAAATAGAAGGTTAAACTCTAAACATAAATTCTTTGAAAGGCTCAGGATTTTGTGACAAATCGTTTTGGGCAACTATAGTGCTGATAGGGGATTCAAGGCTATCAATAAATCATTTACCTTCTTTCATATTCTATCTGAAAGGTTACATGAAAGATTATCCGTGCTCTGCTTATCATTCAGGCGAGCTCGTAAAGCCCCTTGGCAACGAGCCTCTACGGGGGCCGCAACGTCCCTTTTCGGGATAGTGAATTTAGGATCTTGAATCTTCCGGCTGAGGATTGAAAACACTCTTCATGCTTTTTAACGTACTCTTTCAACTTTGTTCAGAAAGAACCAAAACTTGCTATTTGCTCTGTTCAAACGCTGGAACCAGTTTTATTTTTCCCTCCTTTGGCGTCCATACCTTTCCTTTGTCAAAAAAAGCCAAAACACGAACTACAGCGTCTCTGTGGGTAAACTCAAAGAGCGGTCCTGATGCATCAGTGTACACCTGTTCTGATGTCTTTATAGTCTGATCCAGGACCACCTCATGTTTCATTTTTAATGTCACGTTTATTATAAGAGTCATATAATAAGTGAATGACGGTTCACCGCCCCAATTATCCCATTGATAGCTTTCTACATCGCACTTGGCTATTTGAACCTTGAGGTGTGCCTTAATATCATCTTTTCCTGTCTTTTCAGGCCCGGAAACAGGCACTGGCGCCAGCCTTTTCTTGAGACCTGAAACGAGTTTCATCTCAATCTCATCCAGTGCCTCATTGCATAACTCTTTATATCCGCTTACAACCACCGAATTTTGACTGAATCTAACGCCATCAAAATGAACAGAAGGGGCATTAATGTGGACCCAATTCCCTTCTAAAATAGAATACGTACATGCAGATAGAACCATGAGAATAATTACTATGGAAGTGAGTATGCCTGTCCAGCGCCAAATCATCATGTTGCCTGGCACTGCTCTTAACCTTTGTTTACTCATTTATGGAAGAATATCGAAAAAATTTCTTTGCTCTTGGTGACATTTAAAGCAGTTATCTCCCTGCCATTAAAATTATATCACAATTATTAATATGAATAGGAGAAAAAATAAAGTCGTTATTCTGTCTTTGACAGATGTAATGAACAGTTGAACACCTGAAAAACTGCTCATCATAACCAGTTCTCTATTGATTAATGATGTTTTTTTAATCACCATATCTGAAAGGGTTTTCTTTAAGTGATACTGTGTCTGGATGCCTGTGGATTGATGCAAGGAATTTAAGATATTTCCATGACTCAGGTTTTTAAGATTGGATGAGAGTTGTGTGGCGGAGAAAAGTAAAATGAGTTGATAGTCCTGGTGTTTTTTTAGGATTTCTATTGTGATAGAATAAGTTCTATGATGAAAGCAGTTATTGCAATGAGTGGTGGAGTTGATTCCTCGGTAGCGGCTTATTTGCTAAAAAAACAGGGGTTTGAGGTTGTAGGATTAAGCTTTGAGCTATGGGATCAAAGGGACAGGCAAAATCCAAATGTATGCTGTTCAGCTGAAACCATAGATATTGCAAAAGATGTAGCGAGAAAGATAGGCATAGAACATCTCACAATAGACGTCAGGGATGCATTTTACAGATATGTAATTGAAGATTTCTGCAACTCATATATTTCCGGGACAACACCAAATCCGTGTATCCTCTGTAATAGATACATTAAATTTAAGTCGTTACTTGAAAAAGCAGAAGAAATCGGAGCCGATATTATAGCGACTGGCCATTATGCGCGAACAGGGACAGGGGGTAAAGAAGAAGGGAAAAGGGAAAAGGGAAATAAAAGATTTTTCCTTAGAAAAGGGGTTGATTCAAAAAAGGACCAGTCTTATTTCCTTTATGTAATGACCCAGAAAGAACTTTCAAAGACAGTGTTTCCTCTTGGAGGGTTAAAAAAGGATGAAACAAGGAGCATTGCTATCGGACTTGGACTTGCGAGTGCAACAAGACCTGAAAGTCAGGAGATATGCTTTATTGCTAATGGTAATTATGTCAGTTTTATTAAAGGATTTGCCCCGGAGGCATTACAACCGGGGTCCATTATTAATACGGAAGGAAAACTGGTCGGTGAACATAAAGGGATTGCATCTTATACCATTGGACAGAGGAAAAGGCTGGGGATACAAACAACAAAACCTTATTATGTTACTGATATTGACCGGCAGAGCAATACAGTTATAGTTGGTTCAAAAGAGGATGCCATGAAAAAAACCTTTAAAGTCAAAAAGTTAAACTGGATTTCCATAAATTCTCTTTTAAGTCCAATGAGGGTAGAGGTCAGGGTTCGTTCTACCACAACAGAGAAGCCTGCAACAATAATTCCAGAGAAAAATCAGCGTGTTACAGTTAAATGTGATGAGCTTCAATTGGCGCCAGCTGCTGGTCAGAGCGCAGTTTTTTATACTGGTGATTTATTAATAGGCGGGGGAATCATTGAATGAAATCAATGGTTCAAATTTTAGCCCACTTTATTCATAGGTTGTTGAGGGATATAATGTATTGTAAAATTTATGAGTTTAAATTTTATAAGTTCTTTATTTATATGGAGAAACTGGTGTTTTAAAGTTTTGAATTTAGGAAAATCACTTTGCGATTTAAATTTTTGGCTTTTCAGTGTATAATTACGCATGCCTAAATACAAGATAGGGTGCAGCGGGTTTTTATATGATTCATGGCGGGGTAATTTTTACAATGAGTTTTTGCCGCAAAGAAGATGGTTGTTCTCCTATGCTGAGAAGCTTGATACTGTTGAGCTCAATGTAACATTTTACAGGCTTCTGAAAAAAGAAGCATTTGAGCGGTGGCACAAAGAAACTCCCCCTCAATTCTCATTCAGTCTTAAAGGAAGCCGTTTTATTACCCACATAAAAAAACTCAAGGATGTTGAACTCCCGCTTTCAACGTTTTTCAATACAACTGCACCACTTATGGAAAAATTAGATGTTGTGCTATGGCAATTACCGCCGAATTTCAAGGTTAATCTGAAGAATCTTGAGGCTTTTATTGAAGCCATCAGGCCTTATCCTGTACGCCATGTATTCGAGTTCAGACATAAAAGCTGGATTAGCAAGAGGGTTTTCAAACTACTATCGGGTTCAAATATAGCTGTCTGTATGGCTGACTGGCCTGAGTTTATAGATGAGCTGCCTTTGACCGCAGACTTTGTATATATGCGCAGGCATGGTGAGTTTGGGAGCTATGCAACAGATTACACCACAGAACAGCTTAAAAAGGATGCAAAGAGAATAAAGGCTTACCTTAAACTTGATAAGGATGTTTATGTATATTTTAATAACGATGCTGTGGGCTATGCCCCAAAAAATGCAATGGAACTTAAGGGAATACTCGAAAAATCCCTTCCAAAGGCATTAAAGAAAACACTCCCGCCTGAGGGGGCTAAACCAGAGAAGAAGAAGCCTAAAAAGGCAAAGCCGGCCAAAAAAGTCAAAAAAAAGATTCAAAAGACGAAACCCGTTAAAAAAGCAGGACCCAAAAAAGTTAAAGCTAAAAAAGTTTCCCAAAAAAAACCTAAGAAAAAACCTGTAAGCAAGTTAGCCTCAAAAAAAATTCCCACGAGAAAAACTGCAAAAAAACCACTAAGAAAAAACCTATCAAAAAGCCGCTAAAAAGAAAACCCCTAAAAAAAACTAAACGTTTAAAGAAAAAAAGACGCTGAGATACCCTACTGTAACCAGCATATCTGGACTTATAATTATAAACATCAAACACATACGCGGATGATTAAAGGTATTGCAAGATTCAATGTCGGTTGCAACAACATGTTATCATAATTAATTCCTGACAATGTATTTAATTAAGCTGTAATTTGTTATATTATATAATTTGATAAGTTAAAATATAATTTGAGATATCAAATTAGTATAAAATGAATATGTTGAAGGCCATAAAGGTTTACCGGCCGGAAAGGCTGCTCCTGGTATATTTTTTAAGTTAACGTAATGTCTGTACTGCTTATAGGAGAAGTTATTCATGATGTTTGGTTGTCGAGTTTCATAAACCGTTAAAATTCATCTAAGGATTGAGTGAAACAAAAGAATCCTGACATCATACAGTTATCCGGCAGTCAAAACTCCGAAAAAGGAGTTTTTCTTGGATTAATGTTAGCTATTATAATAGGCTTAACAGGATATGGAATAAAAAGCCTGTCCGAATCTCCCCTTGTTGACCCTCTCCTGATAGCAATTATATTAGGAATTATTGGCGGAACGGTAATTGGAAAGCACAAGAGATTTAAGCCCGGATTTGTTTTTGCGCCATCAATATTTATTCCTGTAGGGATTGTTTTTTATGCGGCACGCAATCTGAACTTTGTAAAATTTGCAGAATTAGAAACAGGTATGTCGGCTCTTTTGGTAGTTGTGGTACTTGTATATTTCATTGTCATAATTCTTCTCGGTAGACTCCTTAAACAGAGAAAACAGATAACTTATTTAACTGCTACTGGTTCAGCCATCTGCGGTGCTTCGGCTATTGCCATCACATCACCTGCCGTAGATGCTAAACCGGATGATACTTCCATTTCTCTCCTGTCAGTGGCTTTAATCTCTCTCTTTGGGTTTGCTGTTATTCTTCCATTTTTTTCGGCACTGCTCAATATAACGGGGAGGACTTACAGTCTCCTGTCAGGGTCAGTTCTGCAGTTTACCGGTCTCGTGAAGGTTGCTGTTCAAAATATCCCCTATCTAAAAACAGAATTGTCAGAAAAAGAGCTTCTTCAACTCGCGCTTTCTGTCAAGGCTATGCGATACCTTGGATTGCTGGTAGCCATTCCGCTTTTTGCCAGTTTCATAAAGAAGAAATTATATATACCCTGGATACTCTGGCTGTTCCTTGGTTCCGGGTTAGTGGGCACATGGATTTATATGAATAATGCAAATTATTACAGCTTTACCCTGTTACCATACATAAAGCCGATTCACAGTATTTCATGGTCCATAGCTATGGCAGCGATAGGGTTAAATGCAGATATAAGGGAGTTATTAAGCAATAATGGAACCAAGGCATTGGTAATGGCCTTTGCAGGTTTTTCTGCTGCTACCGCTACGTTCTTTATAGGACTTTACCTTATTCAATAAATATTAAATACGATAAAAAAAATGGTTTATACAATTAAAACTCTGAAATCCAGTTTAAGAAATAATATACTAATAACCTTTTTTTTGATTATAGCCCTCGGTGGAATCATTGCTAACTTCATATTTAATAATCAATTCGAGGCAATAATAATAAAAGCGGCGATTGATAAGGACGTTATTAATGAACTCGGCAGACATTTTACTATTGTTACTACAGGACTGACAATTTCCGGCATTGTTATTGCCTTGTTCGTTTCAATGCTCCTCTCAAATACGATTACCAGACCCATAAAGCAATTAACCCGGGGGATGGTAAAGATAGCCGAGGGAAAGTTTCATACAAGGATAGATATCGAAAGTCATGACGAAATAGGCCAGTTGGCTTCAGGATTTAATCTTATGGCAGAGCAGGTTGAACTGGCTTTGGGAAAGGTCAAGGCAGCAAAGGAATACACAGATAATATCGTGATAACAGTACCCTCAATCCTTATTGTCCTGGATCAAAATTTAGTTGTACTTTCAACTAATATGGCATATGAAAAACTCCACGGGCAATATCCAACACTGCAGCTGAAAGACTTTATACGACCGTTGGAATACAATATCAGGCATAATATAGAAACCGGAGAGACTCTTTATGAGGAAATAATTTTTTCTCCCGAAGGTTCTCAGAAGAGTCTGATTTTTTTCTCAATCATATCTCAAATAGGTGAAAAAGGAGAAGTTGGAAACGAAAAAAGTGCTCGCGTATTGCTCACTATAACTGATATTACCGAGCGCAAGCAGGCTGAGGAAAAAATTCAGCTTCAGCTGAGCCGCCTGAATGCCATACACTCGATTGAAAGGACCGTATCATCCAGCCTTAACCTGAGTGTGATCCTTGAGATCATGCTTAATCAGATTACCTCGCAACTGGGTATTGACGCTGCAGGGATACTGCTTCTTAATGAGAACTCACTTTTACTGGAACATGCTGCCAGCATAGGTTTTCGTTCAAACGCCCTGAAACATACAAAGCTAAAACTGGGGGAGAGCAATGCAGGACGTGCCGCAACGGAGCGCAGTATAATAACTATCCCCGATCTTAAAAAAGAACCAGGTGATTTTATGCGTTCTACTTTACTTCCCAATGAGGATTTTCAGAGTTATGTTGCCGTTCCGCTCATTGCCAAGGGCATTGTCAAGGGTGTCCTTGAACTCTTCCATCGTTCACAGTTGAATACCGACGCTGACTGGCTGGAGTTTATCGAAACCATTGCTGACCAGGCAGCTATTGCTATTGACAATTCTTCACTTTTTGAAGGTCTTCAACGTTCCAATGTTGAGCTGAAGCTTGCCTATGACACCACCCTGGAGGGCTGGTCACGCGCCATGGACATGAGAGACAAGGAGACAGAGGGCCACACTCAGAGGGTTACCGAGATGACACTTAACATAGCCCGTGAATTCAATATAAAAGAGGAAGAAATCGTGCATATTAGGAGAGGGGCGCTCCTTCACGACATAGGCAAGATAGGAATCCCGGATGATATACTGCTGAAACCCGGTCCTTTAACAAACGATGAATGGGTAAAAATGAGGCGCCACCCTGTCTATGCGCGTAATATGTTATATCCTATAAAATATTTAAGGCCTGCTATTGAGATTCCATACTGTCATCATGAGAAGTGGGATAGTACGGGATATCCGAGGGGAATGAAGGGTGAGGACATCCCTATTTCCGCCAGAATATTTGCCGTTGTAGACGTGTGGGACGCATTGCGTTCAGAGCGTCCGTACCGGCCTGCCTGGCCGAAGGGGAAGGTGATTGAACATATCCGTTCCCTTTCAGGCACACACTTCGATTCAAAGACAGTAGAAATATTCCTGAAAATGAATACTTAAAAATACTGGATTAAGATAAACGGGGTACTCGTTGTTTTTGGTCAGGGCATATGCAGGCCCGTATCACCCCTCTGCAGTCAGTGCAGTATAAGTGAGTTTTGCGGCAAGGTAGACGTAGGAACACATCGATAAGTGTTATTTTTTTCTTAGGGACTATTCTGCATCTTCCCACAGAATGGGATAAACGCAGCATAGTCCCCCTAAAAAAAGCAGTAAATTAATACGCAACTAAAATATTTTACTTTAAATGCTTGCTGACCAGCTTGGTCATCTCGAACATTGATACCGTTTTTTTCCCTCCGAACACGACCTTAAGATTTGCGTCAGCATTGATATTTCTTCTGTTCTTTTTATCCTGAAGCTTATTTTTCTTTATATACACCCATAATTTTTTCACTACCTCTGTTCTTGGAATTGGTTTGCTTCCTACTACCTGTGCCAGTGCATCACTAATCTTCATTGGCTTCATGAATGCAGGATTTGGTTTCCTCTTTTTCTTTACAGTTTTTTTCTTTACGACTTTTTTCGTTGCAGCCTTCTTTTTTGCCATTTCCTCCTCCTTTTAAAATAAGTTAAAAGTTACTCCCGACCACTCGGGATAAAGTTACCCCCTGACAAATATTAGGCCAGCTCAAATTTAAAGAGAGTTTAGCAAATTTTTTATTTATTGGCAATCAAAAAATGCACGGCAAATTCTGAGCCAGATTAATCATGTTTTATTGTTAATCATTATTTACCATAAGGAAATTAAAAATATCTCCCGATAATATCAGGATTATGAGGAAATGACAAAAAACCTTTATCATTCTTTAGAGATATATAATCCACCTTTCACTGAATGGTTACATATACGGGGCATGAGCCCTTGAATTCTTTTGCTCATTTTGGTAACGTTTAATCGATGACTCATAGAGCAGAAGGAGCTGTTGTCTTGCCCAAAATGTTTTTTAAAACCTCAAAATATGCCGCTGTTCTTTTTTCACTGCTAGTCGTTCTTTTTTTTATTGTTTCCTGTGCTTCTGCTCCGAGAGTTGAAGATGTCAACAAGGCTGATACTCACTACAAAATAGGTGTCTCCTATTTGGCCAAAGATCAGCTCAAAGAGGCATTTGTAGAGTTCCAGAAGGCTATTAAATTAAACCCAAAAAATAAGAATTCCCTGAATGCCCTTGGTTTAATAAGCACGAAATTTAAAGAATATGGAGATGCGGTCACCTATTATAAAAGGGCGATATCAATAGCCCCTGATTACTCTGAGGCTATGAATAATCTTGGAGTGACCTATGTAAACATGGAAGAATGGGATGAAGCGATTAAATATTTCAAGATGGCACTGAAAAACCCCTTATACTTGAATCCCGAGAGGGCGTATTCAAATATGGGCTATACATTTTACAGGAAAGGTGACTATCAAAATGCAATACATATACTTAAGAAAGCCATTACACGATATCCTGACTTTCTGAGACCCATTTATTTTCTGGGTCTTGTTTATTTGAAACTTGGTGAAACCGAGGCCGCAATTGAAGAGTTTAAAAAAGTAGTGAATCTCGCGCCGAAAAATATAGATGCCCATTGGGAACTTGCTAATGCCTATCTTAGGACAGGGGATGGGGAAAGGGCAGTTAAGCATTTTAAGGTAGTTGTGAAAAGTGGTGCTGATAATGATAGAAGGGAAGAGGCCTTCAATTATATAGAACTCCTTAGAAAATAATTCACAACCTTATTTTCCACAGGCACACACACATTATACCCAAATTGAGCGATTCTTAGTCTGTCATTCTCCCGATGCTTCGGGATCCGGAATCCAGCTTCTCTGCTACCCAGCACTGAATGGTTACATAAAATAAAATAAAACTATTGACAATTATATCTCATGTTGGTATCTTTCTGATATCTTCCAGATAGATATTTTCTTGGAATTTTAAATTTAATTTGAAGGAAAGGAGAAGTGTCATGACAAAGGCTGAACTTGTTGATGCGGTCGCAAGCGGGGCTACTATATCAAAGGCTGCTTCTGCAAAGGCTATTGATTCTTTTATCAAGGGAGTCACTAAGGCACTTAAAAAGGGGGAGAGAGTGACCCTTGTTGGTTTTGGTGCTTTTTCTGTTACCAGGAGAAAGGCGAGGAGAGGTCGTAATCCTAAAACAGGTGCAGAGATAAAAATCCCTGCTACAAAAGTTCCCAAGTTTACGGCAGGTAAGGCACTTAAGTCTGCAGTAAAATAAATCGGAGGGCCCTGGAAAAACTGCTCTCATGAAAATTTTATTTGCAACCGCTGGATATTAGTTGCATGTCCTGCTATTGCATCTATATCTATTACAACAGCAGAGAGTAGCGGAACCCCTTTAGCTGTTTCAAAACGGGCAGGCATTTGCGTGAGAAATTTCTCTATTATCTGTTCTTTCTTTATTCCTATGATTGAGTTTAGCGGCCCGGTCATTCCCACATCTGTTATGAATGCGGTGCCCTTTGGCAGTATAGTTTCATCTGCAGTCTGTACATGTGTGTGAGTGCCTATGACAGCGCTTACCTCTCCGTCAAGGAACCATCCAAAAGCAGACTTTTCAGAAGTTGCCTCGGCATGAAAATCTACAATGATTATGTTTGTCTGCTCTCTGAGTTTCAGGATTTCTCTTTTTGCGGCCTTGAACGGACATTCTGCATTATTCATGAATACCCTGCCAGAGATATTAAGAACGGCAATTTTTTCTCCTGCTGTGGTATTGCCAATGATACTTCCGTGGCCTGGGATTCCTTCCGGATAATTAGCAGGACGTAACAGTCTGTTCTCTTCTGCAATATATATTACGGCTTCTTTTTTGTCCCATATGTGGTTGCCAGAGGTAAGTACGTCAACACCCAGGGAGAATATCTCTTCTGCAACAGACCTGGTTATTCCAAACCCGCCAGCCGCATTTTCTGCATTGGCTATAACAAAATCAATCTTCAGGCGATCAACCAGTTTAGGAATCCCTTCTCTCAGGGCTTTTCTGCCAGCCCCTCCTACAATGTCACCTATGAACAAAACTTTCATAATAAAAAAATTCAAAAAACAAATATCAAAATTAAGGAAGATAAAATTTTAAATAGAGAGCCTCTAGAATAAAAAAATCCTTAATTTTAAATTTTAAATTTATTTTGCATACTTAACATATCTGGACTCTCTAATCACGGTAACTTTTATCTGACCGGGATAGGTAAGCTCCTCTTCTATTTTTTTAGCCAGATTTCTTGAAATCTGTGCAGACAGCTCGTCGTTTACCTCTTCAGGCTTTACAATGATTCTTATCTCTCTGCCTGCCTGGATTGCATAACACTTATTTACCCCGTTAAAAGACGTCGCAATCTCTTCTAATTTTCCAAGCCGTTTGAGATAACTTTCAAGGGTTTCTTTCCTTGCCCCTGGTCTTGCAGCAGAAAGCGCATCAGCTGCAGCCACAAGTGCCCCTTCAACGGTTAACGGGTCTCCTTCCCCGTGATGGACCTCTATTGCATTTACTACCTTAATATTTTCTCCATATTTCTTGGCTATATTAGCACCTATAGCCTGGTGAGAGCCTTCAATCTCGTGGTCAATCGCTTTGCCTATATCATGGAGAATACCAGCCCTCTTTGCGAGTTTTATATCTACCCTGAGTTCTCCGGCCATCATACCGGCAAGATATGCTACTTCTTTGGAATGTTGAAGCACATTTTGCGCATAGGAGGTCCTGTATTTGAGCCTTCCAATAAGTTTTATAAGTTCCGGATGTATACCGTGGAGCCCCAGGTCAAAAACTGTCTTTTCGCTTTCTTCCTTAATGGTGGTCTCAATCTCCTTTCTTGTCTTTTCAACAATCTCTTCAATCCTTGCGGGATGAATTCTTCCATCGGCTATAAGACACTCCAGAGAGATCCTTGCTATTTCCCTTCTGACCGGATCAAAGCTGGACAGAAGCACTGTCTCAGGGGTATCGTCTATGATGAGTTCGATTCCGGTTGCAGCCTCAAGTGCCCTAATATTCCGGCCTTCTCTTCCTATGATTCTGCCTTTCATCTCATCGTTTGGCAGGTTGACCGAAGAGATGGTGTTTTCGCTGACATAGTCACTCGCATAGCGCTGAATGGCAAGACTAATGATTTCTTTAGCCTTTCTGTTGGAGGATTCAACGGCCTCCTCTTCAACTCTCTTTGCTATTTTTGCAGCTTCAAACCTGGATTCTTCCTCAATACCCTTCAAGAGTTCTTTTCTGGCCTCTTCCGAACTTAGATTCGAAATATGCTCGAGTAATTCCCTCTGCTCTTTGAGAAGTTTTTCGTAATTAAGTTCTTTTTCGTTAAGGTTCTTTTCTTTGTTGCTGAATTCTTTTTCTCTCCTGCTAAAGTTATGCTCCCTCTTGTCGAATTGCTCCAGTTTTCTATCAAGCATCTCTTCCCTGTGCCTGAGCCTTTTATCAAACTGGTTAAGCTCTATGCGCCGTTCTTTTAATTCCTTTTCAACCTCAACCTTTGCGTGAAGGATTTTATCTTTAGAAGCAAGTTCGGCCTCCTTTTTAATGGTTGATGCATCTCTCTTGGCATCATGCATGAGTCTCTGGGCTTTGTCTTCAGCATCTTTTAGTCTTTTACCTGAGGTTCCCTTGAAATATAAAGCTGACAGAATAAGACCAATTACAAACCCAGCTACTGCCGCAAGAGAGATATATAAATTGGTAGTCATTATATAACCCTCCTTCTATGTAACCTTTTCCTGAATATTTTTTCATAACCTTCCCCTGTTGGGAAAAAAAATGTCTTTTTCCCCGGCAGGTATTCCTGAACTACAAAATGCTCTTTATAATTATGTGGATATTTGTACCCAATCCCTGTCCCAAGGCGTGAAACACCGCTGTGGCTTGCGTTTTTCAGATGTGACGGCACCTGCAATGTCCGTTCCTCCCTGATGTTTGCAAGCGCTTTTTCTATCCCGATATAAGATGCATTGCTTTTTGGTGCCATTGCAATGTAGATAGCCGCCTGTGATAGTGGTATGCGTGCCTCAGGCATGCCGATTGCTTCTACGGCTTTCATTGCGGCAACCGCTATCTGGAGTGCATTTGGATCTGCATTGCCCACATCTTCTGATGCGCATATGACAATTCTGCGTGCTATATATAAAGAATCTTCCCCTGCTTCTATCATCTTTGCCATCCAGTAAAGAACAGCATCAGGGTCTCCTCCTCTCATACTTTTTATAAAAGCTGAGATAGTGTCATAGTGTTCATCTTCGCTGTAATACAAAGATTTTTTCTGTAAGACCTCTTTTGCAAGCTCCAGGTCATAATTGACGCGGCCTGTGCTTTTAATAATAAAACTGCCGAGTTCAAGGGCATTCAACGCCCTTCTTGCATCGCCTTCAGAAACTTTTGCAATAAAATCCATGGCATCCGGCGTTAAATTTATATTGTATTTACCAATGCCTTTCTCTTTATCTTTTAAGGCCCCCTGCATTAAGATTTTAATCTCGTCTTCTTTTAAAGGATAAAACTGAAAAATCATTGATCTTGAAGATAATGGGGGGATTATTGAAAAAAATGGATTTTGGGTGGAGGCCCCTATAAGTGTGATATTGCCAGTTTCAACATCGGGCAGCAGGGCATCCTGCTGGAGCTTATTAAACCTGTGAATCTCGTCTATAAAAAGGATGGTCCTTTGACCCTTACCAGCCTCTTTCAGTGCCTCTTTTATATCGCCTACCCCGGAAATTACAGCGTTCAGGGATATAAATAATGCCTTGGTCTTAAGGGCGATTATATGGGCGAGGGCTGTTTTACCTGTCCCTGGAGGCCCGTACAGTATGAGCGAGACTAAAGAGTCTTTTTCTATGGCCTCTCTTAGAGGTTTTCCAGGCCCGAGAATATGAGACTGCCCGATGAATTCATCTAACGTCTGAGGCTGCATCCTCCATGCAAGAGGTGCTGTTCTGTGTGATTTAAAGAGTTCCATTTTGTCACGGGAAAACTCCCCCGGCCTTCCCGGCCGCATGTAACAGCGACCTTAAATGGCCATTGACAGATGGATGTTATTCGGAAGAAAGGACTAATTTAAGTAGATTTTTTGAGTTTTTATGGTAAACCCCGTTTAGATCCCACCTTATTGGCGGGACTTTTAAAAAGGTGCAATGACTTAAATTATTATTTACGGGGTTATAAAGCAAGCTTATCATGTTTATTATTATCCTTTTCCGAAGAATCTTCATCCCGTTAGAAAGGAACTTTCTAACGGAATGAACTGTCAAGACCAAGAAATAAAGAAATAACCCCGCAACATCAGCGGGATAATAAGACCCACCTTGCCGTGAAGAAAGAAATCTTGAATCCCTAATATTATAGGTGGGTGCCTTGAAAGCAGGATTAGGCTTTTCCTGAAGCTTCAGGACGCTCACACTTGCCTTACGCTGGCTCCCTAAATAATCAAATTGACGGTTCAAGTTTCCCCTCTTTCACGCACAAGGCAGGAAATCTGCCTGTTGATAGTTATATTATAATATCAGAAAAATATTCATTATTCAAGCTAAAGACAATTAAAGGTAAAGGTAATTGCATAAGTTTTAAAAAAGACCTTCACGAAAATTACTTTTGTATTTGCAAAAATCATCTACTGTTTACCCGGCCAGAACACCTTGATTAATAAGGATTTTTTTTAATTTTTCCTTGTTTTTATCGCTCATTGGGCAAAGAGGAAGTCTAAACTCTTCCTGTATTTTCCCCATCATATTGAGGGCAGTTTTTGCTGGTAAGGGGTTTGTTTCTATGAACATTGCCTGGTTTAAAGGTTCAAGTCTGAAGTGTAATCTCCTTGCCTGTTCAATGTTGCCTTCCTCCCATGCCCTGCACATATCAGCTACATCCCGAGGAGCAACATTGGCTGACACAGAGATTGCGCCTTTACCTCCCAGAGCCATTAGAGGCAGTGTTGTAAAATCATCGCCTGAGACTACCGTTATCTTATCGCCGCAAAGGCGGATGACCTCACTTACCTGTTTCATATCACCTGTGGCTTCTTTAATCCCGACAATGTTTTTTATTTCTGAAAGTCTTTCCACTGTCTGAGGGAGCAGGTTTATCCCTGTCCGGCTGGGTACATTGTAAAGGACGATGGGGATGTCTACTTCCTCTGCAATCTTTTTGTAATGTCTGTAAAGACCTTCCTGCGTGGGTTTGTTGTAATAGGGTGTGACAAGCAGGGCGCCGTCTGCACCCAGTTTTTTCGCCTTTTCAGTCATCATTATTGTCTCATCAGTAGAATTAGCTCCTGTGCCGGCAATTACAGGGACCCTGCCTTTAACAGCATTAACTGTTAACTCTATGACCCTGTAATGTTCGTCATAATCCAGAGTAGCTGATTCCCCTGTAGTGCCGCAAGGCACTACGGCATTTGTTCCCTCGGAGATATGCCACTCGATTAAATCGTTAAGGGCTTTTTCATCGACCTTGCCGTTTTTGAATGGTGTAACTATTGCAACAATTGAACCTTTAAACATGATTCCCTCCTGTAAATTTTAATGTTTAAATTCCAGTTTTACTGTAACCATTCAGTGAAAAGTGGAATTATATGTCTCTAAAGAAGGATTCCCGACAAGCCCTGCACCAGACGGTGCAAGGGCAGGCGGGAATGACAAAAAACCTTTATCATCCTTCCCTGTTGTCATTCTCCCGATGCTTCGGAATCCGGAATCCAGCTTCTCTTTCACCCGCCACTGAATGGTTACGTCTTACTGCCATCTACCCTTTATTTTTTCACATCTGTGAAATCAAGCTTTAATTTGATACTTAAAGTTTATGGCAACCATAAAATAAAGGTCAAGCTCAAATTGACACTTAATCAAATATTTTGATATTGTTATTTTAAGATAAACTTGATATTCCCTGTAGCTTGCTACAGGGTTTCCTTACGTCATTCCGCACTTGATGCGGAATCCAGAAAGGTCAGGCTATAATTCATACTTCTGGATTCCTGCTTCCCTGCCTACCGCAGGCAGGCGCATGAATGACAGGCGTATTGTAGTTTAATATTTAAGATACCCCGCAGCTTGCTGCGGGGAGGTTCATTTTTTATTTTTTTCAATGAGTAAATAAAGGAGTTCTTATCATATGTTTGACCTGGGAATGCAGGAGCTTATAGTAATCTTTGCCGTGGCCCTTCTGGTTTTTGGCCCGAAGAAGCTTCCAGAACTTAGCAG
>JAZFSN010000239.1:0-2973 GCA_036446195.1 Thermodesulfovibrionia bacterium
TAGCTGTTGCAAGCAGATAAGAGATTAACTTACCTAATGACTCGTGGAGCGATAGCCGTCTCAGACTTCAAGCAAGCTTGAGCCTGATCCGGCTTCGCTCAGCTCCGCATTGTCGAGGGCGCATCGCACCTGAGGCGGACAAGCCGCGCCCGAGGCGGATAAATCGTGCTCTTGTTGCCTACAACTCGTTGAGCACTTGACTGCCACATCGGATGTGACGAGGTGGATAAATCCCCAATAATGCATTTAAATAAAGATTTAGAACTCAGATTTATAGGGTTTACTATAATTTACACATATAAGTCTTGAATATTTTTTATCCGGAGAAACAAATCAGTTTTCTTTTTATAATCATTTAGTTTCTGTGTTTATCTGTGTCCGATCGCACTTTTTGAGTTAGTACAGTATCTTTATCCCTGCATAGTAACAGCAGCTTTCATTGTCAAGATCATTAATAAAAGACCGCTGATTTCCATCTTCAAACAGTATTCTCACAAAACAGAAACCACCGGAAAGACATGAATGTTTCTCCTCGATAACCTCCCCTGTACCCCATATGGAGTACTTTGCGTGAGTTACCTTATCGCCTACTTTGAGGTACAGCCTCTTTCTCATGATTAAATTATAAAATTTTTATCATGAAAACACCAAATTTTTTTATAATTTTTTGCTTTTTTCTTATTTTTAGCTGAAAGGTTGAATCAAAATACAAATGAATGAAATTTTTTAATGCATGTTTTGCCTGCATGATGAGTTGATTTTATAGCTTAATAGCGATTATATTTAAATAATTATGATTTCGATTATCGTCCCCGTACATAATTCAGAAAGCTTTATGCCTGGTCTTATGGACTCTATTTTCAGGACCGGAGTCGAGGATATGGAGGTGATAATAGTAGATGATTGCTCTACTGACGGGACTGTAAAGATTGCAGAAAATTACCCTGTTAATTTAATACGGTTAGAGACAAATTCCGGACCAGCCAAGGCAAGGAACAGAGGTGTACATAAAGCCAAAGGCGATATAATATTCTTCCTTGATGCAGATTTAGTGGTAATGGACGGCACAATAAAAGAAGTGCAGGGGTATTTTGCTCAACACCCTTCAGCTAATTGTGTGATTGGAATTTGCTCAAAAGAGCCTTTAAACAAAGGTTTTGTTCCGAAATATATGGCCCTTTTTGAATATATTCATCTTAAGGGCTCGAGGGCAGATACGGTAAGCGTATTTTCTCCAAGGTGCGGTGCAGTCAGAAAGGATTTTTTTAAAAAAATAGGAGGATATGACGAGACCTATAAAGGCGCGGATGTAGAGGATTTTGAGCTTGCCAGAAGGATTAATAAGGAAGACCGAATCATATTAAACAGAGAAATGGTAGTCATACACCGGTTTGCAAACTTTAAACCGGCGGTAAGGAACTATTTCAAACGAGCTGCTATGTGGGTCCATTTGTTTATAAAGGAGCGGCAGTTTGATAATGCAGGGCCTTCCGTTCCAAGCAATGGTATAGCTGCAGTTTTTGCGTTTTTAAGCTTAATTGCCATGCTCTTTATTCCATTTAACAGTAAAGCATTGTACTATTTCCTGTCTTTTCTTCTAATTTACCTGTTAGCAAATTTAAAATGGTTGAGTTTTATGCAGAAGGAAGCGGGTCTTTTGTTTGCGGTCAGGGCATTATTTTTGAATTATATACTGGGGATAAATATTATGATTGCTGTTATCTTCGCATTCATAGCATATCCTTTTACAAAAGGGGTCAAGCCTGACTGCCGGCAGACAGGGGGTTAATGAGCCGAGAAGTTCGGTGAATAATGTTTTGTTTTCACCTGAGTCCCGGAAAACCATGGAATCCCTGAATCATTCTTTGACTTTTAGCGGATTATGGAGAAAAATTTGATTATCCTGGCCTATGCAAATGCAAGCCCTTTCCCTTATCACTCATGGACGCCTCTGTCAATTCTTGCACTGGGGGCTTATCTGGAAAAACACGGGTTTGATGTTGAATATTTTGACGAAAGGATTCACAAAAAAGAACGCTTTAAAAAATTGATAAGAAGGAATCCCCTCCTTGTTGGTTTTTCAACAATGACCTGTTACCAGATAAAAAATACTGTCAGGCTTGCTTCTCTTGTTCGTCGGATGAGACCTGCAATCCCCATTGTCTGGGGAGGTACACATCCATCAATGTGCGCCGGACAGACACTGGAATCTGAACTTGTTGATTTTCTGGTAAAGGGGGAGGGGGAACAGACACTGCTTGAATTAGTCCAGGCGCTAAGAGCGGGCGGGAAGGATTTTAGCAGGATTAACGGGCTTGGCTGGAAAAGTAACGGCATGAATATACTGAACAGGGACAGGGATTTTCTTAACATTGAAGATTTGCCGTTTCCCTATGATGGGAAGGGCAGAGAGATACTGGAAAAATATCTCAAAAAAACAGATTCACTGGAGAATATCGGCTATGAATCATCAAGGGGCTGCCCTTATAAATGCGGTTTTTGCTATAACGAATTTTTTCACAGGAATGTTTGCAGGGTTAAAAGCAGGGAGAAGATTAAGTCAGAACTCTGTAAATTAAAGGAACTGGGTGTCGTGAAGATGACCTTCTATGACGATACATTCCTGGCTGGAAGGAAGGAACTGCTGTCAGGTATCTGTGATTTATTGAGAGAATTGAAGTTTAAGTGGATAGCGAACTTAAGGATAAACCATCTTACCCCTGAATTGCTGAAAAAGTTTGAGGACAGCGGTTGTGTATACCTGTTTTTCGGCATAGAATCGCCTGATGATGACATTCTTAAATTCATTAAGAAAGGTCAGAACAAAAAGATGATTGATGACGGGATCAGGGTCTTATCAAAAGGGAATATTAAAACAGTTTATTCATTAATTATTGGATTGCCGAATGAGACAGAGGACCAATTGTGGAGAACTCTGGATTTTGCAGATGAAATACGCGAAAAACATCCGGG
>JAZFSN010000240.1:0-4096 GCA_036446195.1 Thermodesulfovibrionia bacterium
CTTTATCGCGATGACTTTTTGAGTGAACCTGTGCCGTTAATAGCTGATATACCTTTTTATAAAAAACAGATGCGTATTGCCCTCAGGAATAATGGAAATATTGACCCCTGTAATATCCATCATTATATTGCTGTCGGTGGATATACTGCCCTTGAAAAGGCTTTATCTTCAATGAGCCCTGATAATGTGCTGGAGGAAGTAAAAAAAGCCAATCTGAGAGGACGCGGCGGAGCGGGATTCCCGGCCGGCAGGAAGTGGGAACATACAAAAAAAGCCCCCGGTACAATAAAATTTGTTATAGCCAACGGTGATGAGGGCGACCCGGGTGCTTTTATGGACAGGTCTATTATGGAAGGCGACCCTCACAGCCTTCTTGAGGGTATGGCTCTCTGTGCATATGCCATCGGTGCAGAATACGGGTTTATCTATGTCAGGCATGAATACCCCCTTGCGGTTAAGAATCTGGATATTGCTATAAAACAGGCTGAAGAACTGGGGCTTCTTGGGAAAAACATTCTCGGTACTGACTTCAGCTTTAGAGTTGATATCAGAGAAGGTGCGGGCGCCTTTGTGTGCGGAGAATCTACGGCGCTTGTTGCGTCTCTTGAAGGCGAGAGAGGCTTTCCAAGAACACGGCCGCCGAGACTTTCAGAGCCGGGGGGTGGACCATGGGGGTATCCGAGCAATCTCAATAATATAGAGTCCTATGTGTGTGTTCCGGTTATTATTGATAAAGGTTCGGATTATTTTCTTTCGATTGGTACAAAAAATTCACCTGGTACCAAGGTGTTTGCGCTTACTGGAATGGTGAAAAACACCGGTCTTGTCGAGGTCCCGATGGGTATCACCCTGAGGGAAATAATTTATGAAATTGGCGGCGGAATAATGGGGAACAAGGAATTCAAGGCTGTTCAGACAGGAGGCCCTTCAGGCGGCTGTATCCCTGCCGAGCACCTTGACCTGCATGTGGATTTTGACTCTCTGGCTTCAGTTGGATCCATGATGGGTTCTGGAGGAATGGTTGTCATGGATGAGGACAACTGCATGGTTGATGTTGCAAAGTTTTTTCTTTCATTCACTAAATCTGAATCGTGCGGGAAATGCCCTCCATGCAGGATTGGAACATTCCACATGCTTGAGATACTGAAAAGAATTACCTCTGGCAGCGGACAGCAGGGTGATATAGAGAAACTGGAGAATCTGGGCAAAAAGATTGCAGCAGGGTCTCTCTGCGGGCTCGGCAACAGCGCACCTAATCCTGTGCTCACAACGATTAAATATTTTAGAGAAGAGTATGAAGAGCATATAAACGATAAATACTGCCGTGCAAAGGTCTGCAGCGGACTCGGGATGTACAGGATTGATAATGATGCATGTTTTCTCTGCGGTCTCTGCAAGCAGGCTTGCGCATTTGATGCTGTGAAGGAAATGAGGAACAGGTTCTTTATAGACCAGGATTACTGTACGAAATGCAAGGCGTGTTATACAGCATGCCCTATTGATGCGGTGAAAGTGGAGAAACAACTCCGAAAAACAGTAAAGAGTAAAGAGCCCCGTTAGAAATTATAAATTTCTATTCAACGGGGTAAACAGAAAGCCTGCCGGCAGGCAGGTTCGTTGAGGCGAAAGAAATCGGTATAATCATATATAACAACGTTATATAAGAAAGGATATGTCATGATAAAAAAACTTACATATTTATCCTGTCTTCTGCTTATTTTAATTCCATACGCTGTATTCGCCATGGAATACTCGCTTGACGAATTATTCAGCCTCGCCCTTGAAAGAAGCGAAATTATAAAGATAGCAGAGGAAGACCTTTATATATCAGAACTGGAGAAAGACAAGGCCTTAGCAGCCCTTTTGCCAACACTTTCTGCATTTGGCACACATACAAGATATACTGAAGAAAAACAGAAAGTTGGTTTCACAATTCAACCCGAAACAAGTAACACATGGGGAGTCAGAATGGACCAGTCTTTCTCCTTAAGCGGCAAAGAGCTTACAGGATACAAAATTACCAGGGAAGCAATCGTAAAGAACATTTTTGATCTTAATGCTGTCAAAGAAGAATATCTTTTAACTGTTGCCTCCGCATATTATGATGTTCTGAAATCAAAAAAGGCACTGGAAATAGCCAGCACAAACGTGGAAAGGTTAACAAAACACAGGGATGCTGCCAGTATAAGACTCAAGGTCGGCGAGGTTACAAAAACAGTGCTCTTGAGAGCAGAAGCAGAGCTTGCAGGTGCCCAGTCAGATTTGATAAAGGCTGCAAATAACATAAGGCTTGCAAAGACCAGTCTTGCAAGAATAGTGGGCATAAGTGAAGTTTTTGATGTAAAAGAAAGTCAGCCGGGAAACAATTCAGAAATGCCGGGACAGGAGCAGATAATTTTTGATTTTTTGATCCAGGACTGTCAACTATTAACTTTAGATTGCCTTAAAGAAATCGCCCTTACAAAAAGAGCTGAAATAAAGGCACTGACTATTCAGAAAAAGATTACAGAAAAAAAAGTCAAATATGCAAAGGGTTCATACTGGCCTACCCTTTCTGTGGAAGGTGTATATTCCAAGAAAGAGGATAACCCGGCCTCATCTTTTGAAATTAATGAAAGAATTTATGGCGGATTAAGATTTGACTTTCCTTTTTTTGAGGGAGGGTTAAGAAGGGCTGAGGTTAGGGAAGCAAAGGCTAAACTGAGACAGGCACAATACAGTCTCCTTGATTTAAAGAATTCCGTTGCTGTAGAAGTTGAAAACTCCTATCTGAATCTGATTACAGAATCAGGAATTTTAACCAAGCTTCAGGCAGAGGTGGAGTATGCAATAGATAATTTCAATGCTGTGTCAAAACAGTTTGAACATGGTCTTGCTAACAGCGTAGATATTATGGACGCAAATACATTGCTCGTTACCGCGGAAAGAGAGCTTGCCAATGCAAGGTACAATTATCAGTTGGTGATTTTAAACCTGAAACGGTCAATCGGAACACTTCTTAAGACAGTAATCAGTCAACAGTTATCAGAGTGAAGAAATAAAAGAGAAACCATAACAGCTATCAGGGATCAGGTTTTACTGACAACTGACTTCTGACAACTGCCAACTGATATTTAAAGGGAGAATAAATTTATGATAAGGAAAATTGAAATAGCACTTATGTTAATCATGTTGCTTTCTTATCCTGTTCTCTATGCCCAGGAGGATAAAACACAGGGGATGCCACCTGCAAAAGTGGTTGTATCCGAGGTAAGTTCCGGCATGGTAGTCCCTGAAGCTGAATTTATCGGAACAGTCTATTATCACGAAGTCTCTGAAGTTGCCAGCGAAGTCAGTGGTAAGGTGGAGACCATAAGTTTTGACGAAGGGCAGAGAGTAAAAAAAGGTTCCGAGCTCGTTAAACTTAATTCAGACCTGCTCCTGTCTGACCTTGAAAAAGCAGTAATAGACTTTAAGAGGGCAGAAAATCTTTACAAAAAAGAACTTATATCAGAACAGGTATACGATGAACGCAGATTTAAAAAAGAACGTCTTGAGATAGAAATACTTAAAAAGGTTATCAGGGCGCCGTATGACGGTGTGGTTCTAAAAAAACACGTTGACAGGGGTGAGTGGCTTTCACCTGGTTCAACTGTAGCAACCATTGCAGGAGATGATGTGATAGACATTATCATAGAGGTGCCGGAAAGAATAGTGGGGTATATAGATCAAAACATGGATGTGACTGTAAAAGCAGGCGGAATGGAAATAAAAGGAAAGGTATTTTCGATTATACCAAGGGGCGATATATCAACAAGGACTTTCCCTATAAAGATAAGGGCTGACAATAGGATTTCTCTTATAGAGGGGATGGAGGCAAGGGTTAGTCTGCCAGTTGGCGAGAAGAAAAAGACCCTCATGGTACCAAGAGATGCATTAATGATCATGTTTGGCAATACGGTTGTATTTGCTGTCATAGACTCAAAGGCAAAGATGATTACGGTGGAGGTTGCCGGATACAGAGGGATGGAGGCTGGCATCCTTGCGCAAGGACTCAGCGAAGGCATGAAAGTAGTAATCAAAGGGAATGAGAGACTCATGGACGGACAGGCAGTAA
>JAZFSN010000241.1:0-2634 GCA_036446195.1 Thermodesulfovibrionia bacterium
CTCTTCCATTCCCGCAAGCACAGCCCATTGCCAGCCGTCCGGAAGGCTCTTGGCAATAAATTCTGCCTTTACAAAAGGGTTAATGCCTTTTGCCTTTAATATTTTGAGAGTCCGCTCAAAATAGACATCCGTAATCTTCCCATTTATAACGTCTTTAGGATTAGCGGTATGAAACATATATCCTCCACATAGGATTGTCAGCTTCTCCGACATCCATAAGGTAAATAATAGCAACTTTTTCAATATTACTACAAGCTGAAACAAGAGAAGGAGACAAAGTTTTATATCCGCTTTTCTTTTGTTTTGGCAATTCAGTATAATTGAATTGTTACTATTATAAAATATGGAAAACAAGGCAAGGGAAAATATTAAAGCCACTAAGCTACTGTCAACGAATGAATTTTATGATTCATCAGCATCACGTGCTTATTATGCGACATATTTAGCGGCCTGGCATAGTTTGTCAAAAATGGGTATTCAGCCCCAACATAATACCAAACAAGGAGGCTCCTACTGGCGTCATGATTTGTTTCCAGAGATATTATTTGATGAATACAAACTTATTGGGCCCTTTCAGATAGAAAAATTTGAACTGTTATATTCTCGCCGTATAAAAGCAGACTATTATATTGAAAAAGTTGATAAAGAAGAGGCAAATGATTCGATGCAGATAGCTTCTTCTTTTGTTTCATTATTTTTGGATAATAAAGGGGATTTAGAATGACCTCAGACATACGAAACGATGTATTGCAACTTATTGGAAAAGTCACTAATTATAAATATCCACTTCGCTGGGTAGATGAAAAAATTACGGTAGGGGATTTTGATGGGCGTGAATTTACTATTGATGTTTTTCTTATTCCAACCACTGAACAGATTAATTTTTTAGCTCTAATAAGGCCTATCAGAGAACAGATTCGCAACATAACAGGACACCGTTGTATTTTTATATTTCATTCATCTGAAGCTACCAAGATGCATTATTCTCACCTTTTCCCGGTAACACGAGGGATCTATCATGAAAATAGAGGGGGAATAAAATTCCCTTTGCCAGGTTCGGGTGGCACAGAGAGCAAACCGGTATTCAGCGACATGGGAATATATCTTAAACTGAAGGTGGCTGCATGAATCGGATTGTAATTGGTACAAATGTTATCGAGGATTGTGAAAATGCGATAATAATTTCAGGAAAACCTTTGTTCTCATACAGATTGGATAATGAAACAATGCTCTTTTCATTTAATGTCTCAAGCCCTCAGGCAACTACAGTGATCCAGATTAAAGACAATGTGATTCAAAAAGGTAAAGTCACGTTAAAGGCAGATTCAAAATCTGTCACTGTTAAACTGGGCAATCTACTATTAATGGAATTGTTGATAAAAGGGGACACTGCTCATGTTAATCTGGATTTACGCCCCCTTGGTCTCCATATTTATACTGATAAAAATGCACTCCATGTCGGCGGCTCCCAGCTTTCGGAGAACACTATCAAACAATGTACTAATGGGATAGAGGTAGGGTAAATCAAGATACATTCTCAATCGGTTAAAAACAAAAGTTGAACTGTAAATTTGGACTGTTGAATGTTTAAAGAGATTCCCTGACCCCTGTAAAAGATTTAAGAGGTTTGAGATTTTTTGAAATGGAAAAAATAAAAGCCTTTAATATTTTCATTGCTTTATCACAACAATCTATTTATTTGGGTAGTTCATAGCTCCCACTACTTAATCTCCACGCCCAGAACATTCTTCATGATTCTCAGTCCGGCATCATGGTCTTCTTTGGCAAGTCCGGCAACCCCATCCTCAATGACCGTAACATTGTATTCCCTCAGAATCGCGTCAGAGGCAGTAAAAAGAACACATATATGCGTTACACAGCCTGTAAGTATAAGGGTGTTTATCCCCAGATCCTTTAACGTCTCATCAAGCCGCGTATTATAAAAACCCGAATATGTGGTTTTTTCAATAACAATATCATGTTTTTCGGGTTGCAATTCAGCGACTACCTCTGCGCCCTTTGTGCCACTGACAGCATGAGCAGGCCAGCCAAACCTTGAAAATTCTTTATCATCCCTGTCATGGGCATCACAGATGTAGATAACAGGACAGTTTTTTTCTCTTGCGCTTGCGCTTTCTCTTTCTTTTTTTATGGCAGGTATAACCGTTCTCGCATCCGGCACTTCAAGCGGCGCCCCTTCAAGGACAAAGTCGTTTAACATATCTATTATAAGGAGTGCTTTTTTAGGCATAAG
Source organism: Thermodesulfovibrionia bacterium (assembly GCA_036446195.1). Classification (GTDB taxonomy): domain Bacteria; phylum Nitrospirota; class Thermodesulfovibrionia; order UBA6902; family BMS3Bbin08; genus JAZFSN01. The sequence goes on from JAZFSN010000241.1 coordinate 2,255, forward strand.
AAGCTTCCCTTAAGATGTTATAAGTTATACGTTATTTGTTATACGAAGAGACTAATAAAATGCTGATGCTTCCACTTTTTTCATATAACATATAACTTATAACGAATAACATATCTTACTTTTTGTATTTTCCCCTCAGTGCCTTTTCAACTGCATCAGGGACTAACCCTTTGACAGCCCCTCCAAAAGACGCTACTTCCTTTACCATGGTTGAAGTAAGAAAGGTATATTCTTCACTCGGCATCATAAAGACTATCTCAATATCTGCATTAAGGCGCCTGTTCATAAGGGCCATCTGAAGCTCATATTCAAAATCTGAAACTGCCCTGAGGCCTCGTATGATTGCTATGCTCTTTCTGCTTTTTGCATAATCAACAAGA
>JAZFSN010000242.1:0-2979 GCA_036446195.1 Thermodesulfovibrionia bacterium
ATAGAGAAGAGGCGCAATAGTTGAATGTACTATCCCCAGTGTAACAATGTACGGCAGTGACTGCCATGTCAGCTGAATCATGGGTACAAAAGGCAGAAGCAGGAGCGCAACAAGGGAATTCTGAATAAATATGATAAAGAGTGTGGAAAATTGAGATGCTATGCTTCTTATAATCAGGATTAACAGCGCATAAGCAAAACCTGAGAGTAAACCGGCAATAATGCCTCGGCTTTCACTGTCTCCCGTAAATATTTCCTCACCAGACGCCGGTGCCCCAAGTATGAACCATAATCCGAACGACGAAAGTATTATTGCGAGCCAGGCTGTTTTGAGAATCTTTTCTTTTAAAAAAACAGGGGCCATAAGCGCGACGAATATTGGAGCTGTATAATGAGTAAGCACGGCATTAGCTATTGTCGTGTGTGTAAATGCAAAATAAAAAAGAAGCGTATTCCCCAGAAAACAAACCGGTAAGAGAATAAGAAGGAAGATACTGTTGGCACTGTTTTTGTCCCTTATGGTCTTCTTCAGCTGGCCTGTCAGTAATACCAGAAAAAATTGAACCAACCCGGCTATTACGGCTGAATAAAAAATGATACCAGCGTTAGGCAAAGCAATCTTTCTTACAAATATCCCGAGGGAACTCCATATTAGTATAGCCGCTATAATTTTTAGATAACCCATCTTTTGTTGCTCGTACCGTTACAACTATTTACCCCCATAGTTTAATTTTACCCCGTTAGAAGTGCGAAGGTCTTCTAACGGAGTTTACTTTGCAAAGCAAATATATATAATTTTAAGTCTTTAATCTTGGCACATCAAGTTGTAACGGCACTCGTTATTATTGATAGTCGTAATAATAATATCCTATTTACTGATAGTGCTGTCATTCCACGACCTGCCTGCCGGCACCTGTCTGCCGTTAGGTAGAGGCAGGCTTGATCGGGGAATCCAGACGTCGTCCCCGCCCCGTATCGGAATACGGGATAAACTCCGGCGGGGAACCATAATATAATAAACATGGATTCCCCCGTATCAAGTACGGGGCAGGCTCAGGTCAAGTGCGGAATGACAACAGGGAGGGATGATAAAGGTTTTCTGTCACTCCCGCCTGCCTGTCCGGTAGGCAGGCTTGCCGGGAGTCTTTCTGTAAGAATGATTCCGGATCCCGAAGCATCGGGAGAATGACAAGATTATCCCCGACATAGGACATTAGATTTACGGAATCAATAATTTTTTTCTTGTAATTTATTCAGATTTTTGGTATTTCTTTATAATAGACTGGAGGTGTTATGAACAAAACCGTAAGATTAGCAGCGTTATTATCAGCTATTGTGTTTTTATATGGATGCACATTGGCATTGTTAGGAGTTGGCGCAGGAATAGGGGTTGGAGCTTACAGATATATAGAAGGGGGTTTGGAGAGGGACTATTCCCTTGAATATAATTCAGCATGGGATGTAACCAATACAGCGCTGGCAAACCTCTATATAAGCGTATCCGATAGCATAAATAAAGGGATTAAGGGGCAAATAGAGGCTATACGTAGTGACGGCAAAAAGATCATTATAAAACTCCGTGACAGAGGGCAGAATGTTACTACGATTAATATTCGCGTCGGATTTTTAGGTAGCCGTAAAGATTCTGAAAGAATACATGAAGAGATAAACGCAGTAGCCAGGCTAAAATAAAACGGTATTATTCAGTAATTCCTGTCTGAAGCGAAGCAAATTAGCCTATGAAGGTTTGACGGTCCCTTTTTTCTCAGGGTATTAAATATCTTCTCTGAGGCAAGTCCTTTTAAGAATTTTTCCCTTTTTTTATCGTCTTTTATTTCTTTCATTGCTTTTTTACGCATCTTACCGAGAAATCTCAGATAAAATGTGAATTCATGGCCATATAGTTTTTCAAGTTCTTTCCGTATAGTCTTTGCAACGGCAGGGCTTTGGCCTTCTGTAGATATAGCAATTGTCAGACAGCCGCGTTTTAAAATTGATGGGGCAATAAAATTTCCCTCACCTGGCTTATCAATTACATTTATTAGTTGTTCAGAACCATTTCTGAGCTGTCCTGCATCCCGTGCAATTTTTTTATTTGTTTTATCAGAAGAAGTGCCTGCAATAACAATAAAGGCGTTTTTAATATCACCCTTTCTGTAAGGTCTTCTTATGTGCTGCAGTAATTTCTTGCTTCTTAATCTTTCAAGTGCCCTGGTAATATCAGGACTTATTATCTTAACTGAAGCCCCTGCCTTTATGAGAGATAGTACTTTTCTTTCAGCAACTTTTCCTCCTCCGATGACAACAGCCTTTTTTGCGTTAAGGTTAAGAAAGACAGGATAATGTTTCACTTCTTTTTTTTGTTAAGTGAGGCTATAATTTCTTTTGCTTCCTTTGATAATTCAGTGGTTGGATATTTTTCAATAAGAGATGTCAATGTCTCTAAAGATTTATCCCTCTTCCCTATTTTTTTGTAAGAAAGACCGAGATAATATAAAGACTCCGCCCCTTTCCTTGAATCAGGATAGTTTTGAAGCAAGCCATTAAGGCGTTCAGCAGCTGCTTCATACGAGCCTTTTTTAAAGTAGAATTTACTCACGTAAAATTCATATTCCGCGAGGATGTTTTTGCATGTTTTTATCCTGTTCTCTACAACGCTTACAAAGGGATTTCTCGGGTAAACCCTCAAGAGTTTTTCAAATTCCTCCAGAGCCCTTTTAGCTGTCGAATAACTTATATCCACTGTCTTTATTCTTTTAGAATAGCTCATGGCAAGTTTATACTGGGCATAGGATGAATATTTGTGATATGGATGCATATTCAGGAACTGTTCGTATTCAAACGCTGCCTCTTCGAATGACCCCTCTTCAAAATACGTATCTCCGATACGTATCCCGGCTACTGATGAGTATTTCCCCGACGTATCCCTTGCCTTGATGTCTGCAAGTAATTCCCTGGCATTTTCATAATCCCCTTTTTT
>JAZFSN010000243.1:0-5438 GCA_036446195.1 Thermodesulfovibrionia bacterium
TTGTAAAGCTTATGTCTAAAAAAACACTTGTTCATGTTCTGGGGGTTGTTTATGTCCATACCATGGCCAGTGACGGCGGAGATCTCTATCTGACACAGTTTGCCGAACCGTACGAGGAACACCTTGCAGTTGAGAACTGGCATGAAAAGGAATGGTTCAACAAACATAAAATAAGGCTTGAAGGCACAAGCGCAGTTTACAGGGTGCCGACAAAAGAGGTTGAAGGCAAAAGCATTGATCTGGTCGTTAAGAATTCTCGAGTTGGGGAAGATGTGCCTGTTGATACCCATACGCTTCAGGAATTTTGCGACGCCGAATTTAACAGTCCATGGGAAGAGTTTGCCTTAAACGATGAACTTCGGGAGGGCCGATATGGTCCGGAGGACGTATGTGTTAGCATACAGCACCCTATGGCGATTTATATACCGCCTGAAAAGATGCAATTATGGCAAAGCGGAAGGTCCCGGTCAAAAATCAACCGCATAAGGGCCAGGCACCCGGGCATTGACCTTGATATACTGAAACAGTACAAGCTTGTTTACAGATGGATAGGCGGTAAGAACCTCCCCGAAGTTTTTCAACATGTAAATGTCAGTAAATCTGAACTTGAACATCATTTAAAAAAAATGAATGATAAGGCATTTAAGAATCTCAGGATAAAGGGTTTTTTAGTGGCTGACATGAAGCCCGAGCATATTATCATCAGTGAAGACGATGCCGGGCATATTGAAGAGATTGGACTGGCGCAGAAAATCAATGGTTCTGAAAAACAGGCCTGCCTGTCCGGTAGGCAGATAAAATTGCTTTATGATTTGATTGACAGAGGCAAATATTCAGTGGTGGATTATGAGCTCCTGTTACGAACCCCGGAACATGAAGATGAAGTGAAGTATTCCCGAAGGCATTCATATCTGGATGATCAGCGTGACCGGTTTATACCAACCTCTTTGCCTTCCCACCTGTCATATATAGAAGTCTTTGGCGTGCCTTATATATATGGACACGCAGAGAGCACAGGGGGGCGCTTGTGGGTAGTTGGAAGGAATGCCCGTCTGTTTGATTACTTCCTTCCCGAGAGGTGGAGAAAGACCCCTTCCTTTAAATTTTCCGATCCTAAAGAGGTTTTTTATACAATCACAAAAGACAATATTCACCTGGTCTGGAAAACTTCGCGGGTAGGGGAAATACCTGCTGAAAAAGATGAAGGAGGAAGTTATAAGCTGATAGACAATTTTGGTATTAACAGCCCTTTTGAAGAATTTAGCATTGCTCATACATTAAACCAGCTCGGAATCTCGACTGTCTATGTAAGGGCAATATACATGACTGGCAGCACAAAGATTGAGCCGTCAGGTGATTTTCGGAAATACGAGACGCATAAGGATATCCTTGACCCTGAGGGCAATCCTGTTCTTCAGGAAAACCATAACTACATAACAATCCGCGGCTATTATAACGGCCCTGACCATTGGGTTGCAGAGCACGAAAGTTCGCTTTTTACCCCGATAGATCTCTCAAAGGTTTCTGGAAAGGGAATTCTCAGTGAATCACAGTGTCAAAAACTTTCAGATAAGATGAAAGAAAGTCTGAAGAGTTACGGCTATGACGGCTCATTACTTAAATTGAATGATCTCCTGCTGGCAATTGACGATACAGGAAAGATAATGAAAAACGATACAGGTGAGCCGGAAGTCATTATCTGTAATTTTGAGCTTATATGGAAGATTTCCTGAACTATTGACTCCTGCATAACAAATGTCCTGCATTTCGTCATTCCCGTGAAAACGGGAATCCAGACGCCGTTCCTGTGTAAACAGGAAACTATTACCTTTAAATACTGGATTCCGCATCAAGTGCGGAATGACAAACACAGCCGATCCCCGACAAGCCCTGCACCAGACGGTGCAAGGGCAAGCGAGCCTGCCTGTCGGCAGACAGGGACAGGCATAGGATATTAGATTTACAGGAATCAATAGTTGAATTCTTTACCTCCTGTCACTGAATGGTTATACGTTTATTTTTTTAATTATTTCAAAAAAAGTGATAGTATGATAAAATTGTTTCATTTTCCACTTAAATTTCATGATTCACTGAAAGGTTATTAAGGCATTGGATATTCAAAGGATAGTTGTTTCAGTTTTGCCCATTCTTATTGCAATCACATTCCATGAAGTTGCTCACGGATTTGTTGCTAATAAACTGGGCGACCCTACTGCCAAATTTTCCGGCAGATTAACGCTTAACCCAATCGTGCATATTGACCCTGTTGGAACCATACTTATGCCGATTCTGCTATTTGTTTTTACAAACGGACAATTTGTTTTTGGGTACGCTAAGCCTGTACCGATTAATCCAATGAATTTCAGAGACCCTAAAAAGGACATGGCTGTTTCAGCTGCAGCCGGCCCGGTTACAAACATCCTTCTTGCTGTTGTGAGCCAGTTAATTCTGAAAATTATTCTGTTATTTGGTGTTCAGTCTGCAGGTGTTGGCAGCGCTGTTTTGGTTCCGTTAGCAATGATGTTTGAATATAGCATTCTGATTAATATCGTGCTTGCTGTAATCAATTTAATACCCATACCCCCACTGGACGGCGGCAGGGTTCTTATTGGTTTTCTGCCACATAAACACGCTGTTTCATACAGCAGGATTGAACCGTATGGGTTTATAATTGTCATTATCCTTCTTATGACAGGGATAGCAAACGTTATTATTTACCCTGTCATAAGCCTTCTTTACTTACTGGTTAAATTCATTTAACGGGAGAGGTTACATCTAATGCCTAAACACAGAGTGCTCAGCGGAATGCAGCCCAGTGGCAAACTGCATCTGGGAAATTTTGTAGGCGCTTTACAGAACTGGGTCAGACTGCAGGATAAATATGAATGCTATTATTTTATAGCTGACTGGCATGCGCTGACTTCGCAATATACTGATACCTCTCAAATTCAGGAAAGTATTAAAGATATACTTGTCAATTGGTTTGCCTCAGGAGTTGACCCTGAAAAATCAACTGTATTTGTGCAGTCATGTATTCCTGAACATGCAGAACTGCACCTTTTACTGTCAATGATTACTCCTTTAGGCTGGCTTGAACGTGTGCCGACCTATAAGGAAAAGCAGGAAGAGATAAAAGATAAAGACCTCGGGACTTACGGTTTTCTTGGCTATCCAGTGCTTCAGTCAGCTGATATCCTGATGTACAAAGCAAGGTATGTCCCTGTTGGTGTTGACCAGATGCCTCACCTTGAGATAACAAGGGAGATTTGCAGAAGGTTTAATTTTTTTTATGGAGAAGTTTTCCCTGAACCTGAGGGCCTTTTGACAGAGTTTCCCAGAGTGCCGGGTGTTGACGGCAGGAAGATGAGTAAAACCTATGAAAATTGTATCTACCTTTCTGACTCGCCAAAGGAGGTAGAACAGAAGATAAAGACAATGGTAACAGATCCTCAAAGGGTTAGACGCACTGACCGCGGAGACCCTGAACTTTCCCCTGTTTTTCATCTGCATAGAATATTTTCATCCAAAGATGAACAGAATGAAATGGCAGAAGGCTGTAGAACTGCAGGTATAGGTTGTCTTGATTGCAAAGAGGTATTAATAAAAAATCTTTTTAAGGTGTTGGAGCCTGTGTGGGAAAAACGCGGGAAATTTTTAGAAAAACCAGAACTTCTTGAGAATATTGTTAAAGAAGGAACAGAAAAGGCCCGAAAATTAGCCTCCGAAACAATAAAAGAGGTCAGAAGAGCAGTTGGCCTGAGAAAATAAGGATACATCCTATTTAAAGCAAACTCAAAAATTAAGGTTCTTTCGTAAAAAAGTTGAAAAGCGTATGAAGAACAAACATACTGTATGGATTCCTGCTTCCGCAGGAATGACGACATGCGATGGCTGTCATTCCCGTGAAAACGGGAATCCAGAGGTTTTTGTAAATAATTCAAGCTGTTTTCTCTTTGTAAAAGGAATAAATCTATCGTTTGTTTTATGTTAGTCTTTTTATTTAAGTGATTAAAATGCATTTTTCGACTTAAATGCGAAAAAAGGAAAATTAAAAATCAAAATGCTAAAATAATGATTATAACTTATTAAATATAAAGCATTTTTTGCTAATTTTCGGTTTTTATCCGGGTGTATGTCACCATTTGTATAAATATGATGTGTCCCTTTTTAATTTTTTTATAGACAGAGCTGTCTAAATCTGTTATATTAGTTCTAGCAGATAATATCCTCACTGACCTGCAAAGAAACATTAGTATTACAAAAAATAGTATTGTTATAAGACGCTACTTCAGATGTATATTTGTCAGAAATGCAAAGAGATATTTACCCCGTTAGAGAAAGCCACCGATGAAATCTGTGGTAATATTTATTAAAGCTGATGGTGGTATAATGCCACCGTCAACGCATACCGTTAGAGGACGTAGTTCTCTAACGGGGTTTACTAATATCCATAAATCAGAATAAAAGAAGATGATGGTATTTGCCTGTACTGAAGCAGTAAACCCGGTTAGAAGACTCCTGCAGGCACCTGTCTGCCGTTAGGTAGAGGCAGGGTTACACGGGTCATTCTAACGGGATAAAGACATAAAAACAAGACAGATTTATTAAACGTCTTCAAAGGGTTTATAGGCAGCGGCGGCTCAACCCCCTAGAAGAGTGGTTAGGCAGTGTTGCCTGACAAAATGGCGGGTCATTTATCCCGCCATTTTTTTTAATCTCTTTCTCTTATATAATGCATGTGTCCGAGTTCCCCAACTTTTTTTGTCTATTATGTTTTTAAATTTATATAATAGGTTAGTCTTCATTAAAACGATTGAGAAAAGGGAAAATGATGAACAAGGCAGAAGAATTTTATAACGGGGGGCGGAGAGCCTTAAAAGAGGGTATGATGCTGGAAGCACTTGCATTATTTGAAAAGGCATTTAATATAGACCCTGAAAATCCCAATTATCAATCTTTTTTTGGGTTCTGCATTGCGTATGAGAGAGGAACGATTAGGCAGGCTATAGATCTCTGTGAAAAGGCATTGAAAACAGAGCCAGAGATGATTGAAGGCTACCTGAATCTTGGGCGGATTTATTTAAGAGCGGGGCTTAAAGTCAGGGCGGTTGAGATATTTCGTGATGGATTGAAAATTGACAATAAGAATCCTGAGATAATTGAAGAGCTTAATGCATTAGGTTTAAGAAAAGGGGTAGTAATCTCTTTCTTTCTACGAAAAAATGTCTTAAATAAATATTTAGGTATTATTTTTAACAGGCTTGGATTGCGGTAATTCGCCATATGAGTATTTTTAGAAAGCTTTATGACTGGGTGCTGCATTGGGCTGAAACGCCTTATGCAGTACCTGCTCTTTTTATACTTGCCTTTGCTGAATCGTCGTTTTTCCCTATCCCTCCGGATGTGCTTCTTATAGCTTTAGCCCTGTCTATTCCCGG
>JAZFSN010000244.1:0-2268 GCA_036446195.1 Thermodesulfovibrionia bacterium
ACACTAGCCCCCGATCCCGTCTGATTCGGACTCATCATCATCCTCTTCTGCCAGACTTGACAGCTCTTTTTCAAGCTCATGAATTCGCTTCCTCTGCACCCTTCCCTGCATAGTCTTTCTCCACCAGGCAGGGATAAGCAAAAATATCCCTGCAATCATACCGGCAACAAACGTAAGGGAAAGTATAAAGGCAAGAGAACCTTCAAATGACCAGTTAACAAATTTTAAACTTATAACAATTGAATTCTGAACAGCAAAAAGCACAAGTGCCAAAGCTAAAATCAGTGCAAGAAAAAGAAAGAATTGCATAAAACACCTCCTGTTGCAAGCCTAGCCTCTATCCTTCCCGCCGGCTGGCTAATCTACTGCCCTAACATCAGCAATCTTTTCAGTAGGTATCGAAATCCATCCGTATTCAGACTTAAGTTGAATCTCATTCTCCGTAACTTCAATCAATATGCCTCTGTAAATAGTCTCATTCGTGTTAACCTCTACTTCTCTGCCCAAAAGTTCCTGCATTACACCCTCCTCTATAAGAAATTTCTAAGTCTTTTGCCTTATATAAAGCCTTATAGGAACTCCTGTAAAGGAAAAACTTTTTCTCAACTGTCTTTCCAGGAATCTTATGTACCCCTGTTTTATTAGCCTGCTTTTATTTGTAAATATTATAAAACTGGGTGGTTTAATTCCAATCTGGGTAATATAAGAAAGTTTAACCTGCCGTCCCCTGTACGAAGGCGGTTGCTGGATTGAAAGGCTTTTTTTGAGAAAATTATTTAACTCATGTGTGCTAATTTTTCTGGATGCTTCAGAAATTATACTGTCAATCAATGGAAAAATTCGCGTAATTCTCTGCTTGCTCAAAGCTGACATTGTAAGAACCGGCGCGTATTGCATAAACCAGAATTTACGATATATACGACTCTCAACCTCTTTCATGGATAAAGAACTTTTATCTACAAGGTCCCACTTGTTAAAAAGCACAATGCACCCCTTCCCTGCTTCATAAACAAGGGCTGCTATCTTCTGGTCCATTTCAACAACTCCGTCAACTGCATCAATAAGAATAAGGGCCACATCACAGTTTTGAATGTTTTTCAGTGTCCTTATAAAAGAATATCTTTCAAAAGTCATCGCCATTTTTCCTTTTTTGCGTATGCCGGCTGTATCAACAATAAGATATTTCTTCCCGTAATATGTACAAACAGAATCAATAGAATCTCTTGTAGTCCCGGGCACCGGGCTAACAATCATCCTCTCCTTCCCAAGAAGGGAATTAACAAATGTGGATTTTCCAACATTGGGTCTCCCGACAATTGCTATCTTAGGAAATCCGACATCAGCATCTTCTGTACCAACAGGTATCACAGCAGTGATACTGTCCATCAATTCATCAAATCCATATCCGCTGAGTGCAGATACAGGAAATAAATCAGTGCCCAATGAGAAAAAATCATAAAGGGCTTTCTCTTTTTTAGTCCCATCGATTTTGTTGACAACATAAAAGATTTTTTTGTTGTATTTTCTCAGTGTATCGCTGAGTTCAATATCTGACGACATTAGCCCGCTTTCTGCGTCCATCAACATCAGCACTATATCAGCTTCCTCTACTGCAATAATAGCCTGTTTTTTTACTTCCTTTACAATATACTCGATAGGTATCGACTGAAATCCCCCTGTGTCAACAACGAGAAAGTATTTACCATCCCAACCGGCTTCTCCATAAAGCCTGTCTCTTGTCAGACCTGGAATATCCTCAACAACAGCAATTTTTTTGCCGATTATCCTGTTAAACAATGTCGACTTACCAACATTCGGTCTTCCGACAATAGCAATTATTGGTTTTCGCATTTCATCCCCATAAGTGAAGCTCCCCGCCTACAAGGCGGGGCTTCCGAGCAAGGAATAATTATTTTTATTTATATAGCTGCCTTTCATCCCCGCTCACAGAGCGGGGCATTCAGGCAGCATCCTCGTAAACAGTAGCCGGTAGCCGGCAGATAGTAGTTGGCAGTTAAGGGGATTTTTTAAATAAATATTTCCCCAACTGCTAACCACGAACTAATTACTTTTTAATGAATCTAATTATATCACAAGACATTTAAATATCAGAGAGAGCCACTAACTCTCCTCTACACCCTTGGCATAATAGTAACCCCTCACTTACGGGTAGAAACCCGTCATACTCCTCTTCCGGCTTGACCGGGAGATTGACCGGAGTATCCAGATTTTGTATAGATAGCTTAAACTATACCTGGATTCCCCGAT
>JAZFSN010000245.1:0-4895 GCA_036446195.1 Thermodesulfovibrionia bacterium
TTAAAACCGGCAGGGAATGTATTATATCACCCAGTGAGCTCGGTTTTATTATAAGAATTTTCATCATGTTATTTTATCACATAAAATCCTGTAATATCAGTGGGACACAGTCCTTAAAAATAAGCCGCGGAGTGGTTTTTAGTAATATTCCACATCTATCCTGCATCCTTTTCGTAGACTGCAGGAATTACTTCTTTTGATTACCGGGATGTATAATATAATTAATCTGTTCAAATAATGTATTCATAAATCACAAAGGATGCTAATACCGTGACAATTATTTACCCCCATAGTTTAACGAAAGCATATAAGATGATTGAATATCCAAAACCATTATGAAACCAGGTTTTCTAAATAAGCCGGTTTCCCATATATTTTTGATTATTGTACTCAGCCTGCTTGCCTACTCTAATACCTTTCAGGGATCTTTCGCTTTTGATGATGGTCGTTTCATAGTTAAAAATCCACTTGTCAAAGACCTTTCATATTTCCCCAATCCTTTAAAAATAACAGGTCATAATATACATTACGTTTTTAAAAGCAGGTTTATGGCTTACTTCACCTTTGCCCTGAACTATAAACTCCACGGTTTTGATGTTACCGGATATCATATTTTTAATCTTTTAATCCATATTATTAATGCCCTGCTTTTATACTATCTTGTAATCATCAGTTTTAAAACTCATTTTTTAAATAAATCTCCAATCAAAGACTACTCTGGATATATTGCCCTTTCCGCCGCTCTTCTTTTTGCCTGCCATCCTATCCAGACACAGGCAGTTACATATATTTATCAAAGGGTTGCATCCCTTGCCACCATGTTTTATCTCCTTTCCCTTGTTATGTATATCAAGGCAAGGCTTTCCTCAACCTCAGCCTCAACCTTAACCTGTTATGCTGTTTCTTTTATCTCTGCTGTCCTTGCAATGAGGACAAAGGAGATAGCATTTACACTTCCGGTTATAATTACTTTATATGAGTTTATGTTCCTTAGGGGAAAAATTAAGACAAGGCTCTTATATCTCGTTCCGATTCTGCTTACAATGTTAATTATTCCTTTAACTCTAATAAATTTAGACAAACCTGTAGGGGAATTAATAGGAGATGTCAGCGAGGCAACAAAAATTTACTCCAGCGCGTCAAGGCTGGATTATCTTTTTACAGAATTCAGGGTGATAATGACATACATAAGGCTTATATTTCTACCGGTAAACCAGAACCTTGACTATGATTACCCCCTTTATCATTCTTTATTTAACCCTGAGGTATTATTGTCTTTTATATTTATTCTGTCATTATTTGGTATAGGTATTTATTTATTTTACCGTTACAGGGATTCTGCAACACATACAAGACTGATAACCTTTGGTATTTTATGGTTTTTTATAACGCTGTCAGTAGAGTCAAGCATTATACCTATAGCAGATGTAATCAATGAACACAGGATGTACCTGCCATCCGCAGGGGTATTTTTACTGTTAAGCGCAGCTGTTTTCACAGTTACGGAAAAACTTAAGGCAAGGTGGGTAAAAATAGAAGCGTTAGTTATTCTATCGCTTTTGGTTATAGCTGTGGTACTCACAGGGGCGACTTATGCAAGGAACGCTGTGTGGAAGGATGAAGTTACCCTGTGGGAAGACGTAGTAAGTAAGAGTCCCAACAAGGCAAGAGGGCAGAATAATCTCGGTGTTGCTTACAAGTCTATGGGCCTTATTGAAAAGGCGATAAAACAATACCAGATTACTATAAGGCTCAATCCGAATTCTCAAAAAGCATATAATAATATCGGAGCTGCTTACTATGATCAAAACCTTAATGACAAAGCAATAGAACATTTCAAAATTGCAATAAAACTTGATCCGGATTTTTTAGAGGCACATTATAATCTCGGTGTTGCCTATATATCTAATGGTCTTGCTGAAAAGGCGATAGAACATTTCAAAATTGCAATACGGCTCAGACAGAATTCCCCGGAGGCGCATAATAATCTCGGTGTTGCCTATAAATTTCTAGGCCTCATGGACAAGGCAATAGAACATTACCAGATTGCAATACGACTTAAACCTGATTTTTTAAAGGCGCATAACAATCTTGCTGATGCTTATGCATATAAGGGTCTGATTGACAAGGCCCCTTGAGAATTCCAAAAAAACTATAGCAAATGAAATAAGTAATGGTACATTTTTGTCATGCTCCCGATACTAATGACAGAATTATATAAATTTATTTCTGACGCACTACACTAGTGCATTGTCTCATCAATAACTTTACTGTTGTCGTCATTCCTGCGCCTGCCTGCGGTAGGCAGGGAAGCAGGAATCTATACTAATGTTTCTGGATTCCCGCTGGAGTTTATCCCGTACTCCGATACGGGGCGGGAATGACAATCTTAATGGCAGTGTAAAGAACTGTTAGGGACAGTACACTGGCGCCTGCACATTAGAATTTGATTTGTTAAATATGACAAACTCGTAAAAAGTCGTCATACCCGCGAAGCTTGTCCTCGACTCCGATCGGGGAGCGGGTATCCAGAAAACATATAACTGCTTGAAAAGACTGGATTCCCGCCTGCCTGCCGGTAGGCAGGTTTTCACGGGAATGACAAAAAAACTGCTTTTCAGGATTTATTACGAGTTTGTTAAATATGGTTAATTCCTAAATCCATAACGATTTTACAATATCCCAGAGCTCACCCCACCACTTTATCTGATTCTTGATAAAATCCATTCTTTCAGGAACAGAGAAATACAATATCGACATTACTGACACCGCCAGTATGAATAAGAGGAAAACACCGTCTTTACTGCGATTTTCTTTCATTTAACCTCTCAGTCTCCCGGTACGAATCAATCCCGACAGGTCGTACTGACAAAACCTTATAGTTATCATCAGAATATACTGTTTTAAAATGTTCTGAAATACCCGCTGCCAAGGGGTTACCATAAACATCCTTTTTAATCCCCCGAATCCATTTATCCTCTCTGGAATCCTGTTCAATCAAAACATGGGTTGCCTTATTGTCCCGCAGGCTTTTTACCCATTCTTTGAAGTTTTCAGATTTAACATAAATCACCTTGTTTGAAAAACTCCTGTTCCATAGCGGAAAGAGGAACAACGGTTCAAAGGCATATATTAATACACTGTCCTCCTTTATATTATTGCTTATCCAGGTCCATAGACCATAATAATGTCTAACATGCATATCAATATTGAACGGAGCATGTCTGGCAAGTATACGGTCTTTAGCGGGCAGCCTGATAAATTCTGCAATCTTAACGGGCGTAATAGACGGGGAGTTTGAAGTAAAGAATACATACACCACCAGTAATAAGGCGATGATTTTTATTACCAGTTGTCTCTTTTTAAAATAATCAAGTGCCAGACCAAACGACAGTGCACCAAGGCCAATCATAAAAATGACATATCTCGTATTCCAGTTTCTTGGATCAACAATAAATGTAACAACAAGAATCGTGCTTATTAACAGGAAATTATATTTTTTCTTTCTTACAGCATAAACAAGAGAAAAAACCATACTGGGTAAAAACAGAATAAACCATATAGGGCCGAACCCGCTCAATCTCGAGTCATAAATATAATATCTGACCTTTTCCATCCACACATGGAATAACCCTGATGGCAGGGATAAATTATTAATAATCTCAGGAGTTGGATCTATTTTCTCCATCATTTCTACCCCTCTGTATAACCCTTTAAAGAGGGTAAAGTTGGAAAAAGTAATTTCCATGGGATAAAAAGGATTGTCATATACCACCCAGTTCTTTATATACCAGTAACCTCCCATTACAAAAACCGGAATGACAAAGTAAATCATATAAGGCATAAATATGTCTTTAACAAAACTGCCTTTATTCCTGAAAGGCATGACATTGAACAGATTAAAACGCATTGCAAAACCTCTCATTACAATAAGGGCTGCCAGCACAATAACAAATAACAGGCCTGACCATTTTGACCCGAGTAAAATACCAGCAGTTAAACCGGACAGGAGAATGGGGATATTTCCATCTTTAGAATTTATTGTTCCTGCCTTATTACCTGGGTATTCATCAGGGTTCTCACACATGAGGAAATTTATAGCAGCAAGGAACAGCACTGAAACGGCAATATCTATATAATTTGCCGTGGACTGAAGAATTATTATCGGGCTGAAGAAAAACAGAAGAGAGGAATAAACCGCATATTTTTCCTTTATTTTCAGTTTAATGGCAATGCTGTATATTGTAAAAACGCCTATTATGGTAAAAAAAAGCTGGGTTAAATCTACTATAGTATCATTCTTCAAAAATATAATATTCCAAAGGAAAAGGAGTTCAATGTTTTTAGGCAGGCTATTGATAAATTGAATAATAAATGAGGATGCAGAGACTTCCTGTATAGCCCCGCTCTGCATAATATATCCAACCATGGGAAGGTGATACCACAGGGCGTCCCATGTAAAAGACGGGAAAAGATAACCTAAAAATATAATCCAGCATACTGATATAAAAAAAAGACTAAAAATCCAGAATAATATTCTGTCCCCACTGATTACCCTGAGAATCCCGGCAGTCCTGTCCTTAAATTCATAAAGGATATCTTTTATTAAACCCTGTCTGAACATTCCATTCTCTTTGTTAAAGGGCCTCTGCCTGCCCGATAAAAGAGCTGACACTATCACAACTGATGATACAGAAATATTGGTCCAGAATAGCGGGGATGAAGAGAGATTTTTAAAGATTACGCCAAGCACCATTTCGGTAGCTATTATCTGAGTCAGACCCAAAATAAAAGTACCTATCAGCCTGTCAGCAAAAGACAGACAGTATCTCTTTTTAAAAAGAAGGGCATACCACGAGAAAAATAAGAGGAGATTTACCACCGCATACATTGCA
>JAZFSN010000246.1:0-12144 GCA_036446195.1 Thermodesulfovibrionia bacterium
GATGGTGATGCCGGGTGACAATGTAACGCTGACAATAGATCTGATAGCGCCAATAGCAATGGAGAAGGAAGTGAGGTTTGCGATAAGAGAGGGCGGAAGGACAGTGGGTGCCGGAGTTGTTATAGAGGTTATTGAATAAAAATTGAGAAGTCTGAGTTGTGAACTAAGAGTCAAAGAGGGGAAATAATACATAAATGCGCAGCATAATTCTATTACAGTGTACTGAGTGTAAAAACAAAAACTATTCAACTACCAAGAACAAGCAAAACACTCCTGACAAAATTAATATTAAAAAGCACTGTAGACGCTGTCAAAAGCATACAGTGCATAAAGAGACAAAGGCGTAAAAAAGACAGTGAACAGTCATCAGTTAACAGTTAGCAGTAAAAAACTATTCACTGGTCACTGGCCACTGATAACTGGTAACTGTTTTAAGATTAGGCCAGTAGCTCTAACGGCTAGAGCACCGGACTCCAAATCCGAGGGTTGGGGGTTCGAATCCCTCCTGGCCTGCCATTTTTGGGGAGAGTGCAAATTATGTTAAGGAGCAAGGCGAATGTTTAAAAAGATAAAGATTTTTTTGAAAGAGGTAAAAATTGAATTAAAAAAAGTTTCGTTTCCCAGTCGTGACGAAGTAATAGGGTCAACAAAAGTTGTGCTTATAACAGTGCTGATTATATCATTATTTTTAGGAATGGTAGACCGCGGGCTTTCCAAGCTTGTGAGTCTGGCATTAACGTAAGGTAGTTATGGAATCAAAAAAGTGGTACGTAGTTCATACATATTCGGGATTTGAGGAAAAGGTTAAAGCAACCCTTGAGGAAAATATCAAGAGAAAGGGATTAGAAAGCAAAGTTGCACAGATGCTAATTCCCACGGAGAAGATTGTCAAACTTAAGGCGGGCAAAAAACTGGAGTTCAGCAAGAAGTTCTATCCGGGATATATCCTTATTGAAATGGAGATGGACGATGAATTATGGCATCTTGTAAGAAGTATCCCCAGGGTCACAGGATTTGTTGGAGGTAAAGAACCGGCCTCGCTCGATGAGGAAGAAGTAGAGGTTGTAATGCAACAAATTGAACAGGGCCCTTCGTCGCAGGTGGAATCGCAGTTTGGAAAAGGAGACAGTGTAAGAATAATAGATGGTCCCTTCAGTAATTTTAATGGTTTTGTCGATGAAGTACATGCAGACCACAACAAATTGCGGGTTATGGTAACTATATTTGGAAGGCAGACGCCTGTTGAACTTAATTTCCTTCAGGTAGAAAGAGCATGATGAAGAAAATGTTACAGGTTATTAGTTATAAGTTATACATTATACGTATAATGGGGCAAACTGTTCCAATTTATGGAACTAATAACATATAACGTATAACGTACGCGGAGGGTTAGATGGCTAAAAAGAATGTTATAGCAGTGGTAAAACTTCAAATTTCAGCAGGAAAGGCTAGCCCTGCTCCGCCTGTAGGACCTGCGCTTGGACCGCACGGAATTAATATAATGGAGTTCTGCAAGGCCTTTAATTCCAGTACCAAGGCTATGGGAGATACAATCATCCCTGCTGTTCTCACTATATATGCCGACAGGACATTTACATTTATTTTAAAAACCCCGCCTGCTTCTGAACTGCTTAAAAAGGCGGCGGGTATCATTAAAGGCTCGGGTATACCTAATAAAGAAAAAGCAGGTAAGGTTACGATATCTCAGGTAAAGGAGATTGCAAAGACAAAGATGCCAGACCTTAATTCGTTTGACCTGAAAAAGGCTGTTGAGACAATCAAGGGGACAGCCAGAAGCATGGGAATAGAAATAGTTGAATAAAATTTTAACAAACAGGAATTCATTGATTTTGCGTTTTGATTTTTGCATTTTGATTTTTTGCGAGGTGGAATAATGGGGAAGGGATATAAGGCATCTAAGGTAAAAGTAGATGTGAACAAGCAGTATAAACTTAAAGAGGCCATTGAAATGGCCAAGCAGCTTTCTTATACTAAATTTGATGAGACTGTTGATTTAGCCGTGAATCTTGGTGTTAACCCCAAGAAGTCTGAACAGATGGTAAGAGGCACTGTTGTGTTGCCCCATGGCCGAGGTAAAAAAGTAAGGGTAGTAGTATTTGCAAAAGGAGAAAAGGTAAATGAGGCAACTGAAGCCGGTGCCGACTATGTTGGTGCAGAAGATCTTGTTGAGAAAATA
The DNA here is from genome assembly GCA_036446195.1 of Thermodesulfovibrionia bacterium. Taxonomy (GTDB): domain Bacteria; phylum Nitrospirota; class Thermodesulfovibrionia; order UBA6902; family BMS3Bbin08; genus JAZFSN01. The sequence goes on from JAZFSN010000246.1 coordinate 2,198, forward strand.
AAAGGGGGATGGCTGGATTTTGATAAGGCTGTTGCTACACCTGATCTCATGGGCATGGTGAGTAAACTCGGCAAGATTCTTGGGCCGAGAGGACTTATGCCTAATCCTAAGTCAGGGACTGTTTCCTTTGATGTAGGAAAAGCTGTTAAAGATATAGCGGCAGGTAAAGTTGATTACAAAACAGAAAAAGCAGGTGTTATTCACGTGCCGATAGGCAAGGTGTCTTTCGGGAGCCAGAAGCTTTTTGAAAATGCTAAGACAGTTTTAGATTCCATTATAAAGGCCAAGCCGTCAACAAGCAAGGGTAAATATCTCAAGAAACTGTCTGTTTCATCTTCTATGGGGGTAGGGGTGTCCGTGGATATTTCTGATGTTGCATCTATGTAAACTAAGTCCGGGCAGGCATTAAGGCCTTGGCATTAAATAAGTTTAATACACAGGCAAAAGGTATCTTTAGCCTGAATAAAAAGGTCAGAGACCACAGGCGTAATGCCCTGGTTTTTAGCTTTAGACGAACCTGCCTATCGGCAGACAAGTCTGACGGGGCAGCATAATCGGGATAATAATTCCCGGCCTGCATAGACCAACAGGAAAGTAGTTAGTAGATGAGGATAAAACAATTAGCAATTTTTCCATTAATTGTCAACTGCTTATTACTACTTGAATGGTCATTGGAGTCCCTGATAAAGCCCGTTATACAGGATACTTTATCTGACGGGCTAAAAAGAAAGGGGTGATAGAAAGCTGAATAAGGAAGAAAAAAAACGCATGGTTTCAGAGCTCCGGGACAAATTCGTAAAAGCTACGGGTATTATATTCACAGACTACAAAGGTCTCACGGTCCAGGAAATCTCAGCTCTGAGAAAGCAGTTGAGGGATGTTTCCCTGGAGTATAAAGTTGTGAAAAATACGCTGGCCAGGAGAGCGTCTGAGGGGACATTGGTGGAAGCGGCAAAAGACATTTTTACAGGGCCCGTGGGGATTGCTATTAGTTACACGGATTCCGCGCTTCTTGCAAAAAAGGTTCTTGAATTCACGAAGGGGAATAAAAAGCTGAAGATTAAATGCGGTATTATTGACGGTAAAACCTGTGAGATCGAGGATATAAAGGCTATTTCAGAGCTGCCTTCGAGGGAGACCCTTCTTGCTATATTAATAGGAACAATGCAGTCACCATTAAATAAGCTTGCATCAGCATTGAATGCCACACTGGCCCAGTTTGTCTTCGCGATGGATGCATTAAAACAAAAAAGAGAAAGCAGTTAGTAGCAGGCAGTTAAGGGATTAGATATGATTTCCTGACTACTGACTGCCTTTTAAAAAATAAGGAGGAAAAGATGGCTATTACAAAAGAACAGATGTTTGAGTTTATCGACAAGATGAGCATATTGGAGATGTCAAAGTTTATAAAGGAATTTGAGGAGCGGTACGAGGTTACCGCTGCTGCTCCTGTTGCGGTAGCTGCGGCCGCAGGGGCTCCAGCCGCAACTGCAGCTGCAGCGGAGGAAAAGACAAGTTTTGATGTTATTTTGACTTCAATCGGCGAAAAGAAAATTCAGGTTATAAAAGTTGTTCGTGAGCTTACAAGTTTGGGTCTCAAGGAAGCTAAAGAACTTGTGGATAGTGCGCCAAAGCCGGTAAAAACGGATATATCCAAGGAAGAGTCAAGCGCAATAAAAGCCAAACTTGAGGAACAGGGCGCAACGGTTGAGATAAAATAAATAAAAAGATTAAGGTTGAGGTCAAGGTTGAGGCTTGGAAATTTCTTAACCTTAACCTTAACCTGCTGATCAATAAGGAGTATTATGGCTAAGGATTTAATAATGAGAAAAAATTTTGGGCGAATACCTGAAATATTACCGGTGCCTAATCTTATAGAAATTCAAAAACGTTCTTTTGATCGTTTTTTGCAAAAGGATGTACTGTCGCAAAAGAGAGAAGAGACCGGATTGCAGGCGGCATTTAACAGTGTTTTCCCTTTAGTTGATTATAACGAGACGGCATCAATTGAGTTTGTTGAATATAAACTTGGAGAACCCAAATATGATATGAAGGAGAGCCTCCAAAAAGGCATTAATTATTCTGCCCCTTTAAAGATAAAAGTAAAATTGAATTTATGGGTTAAAAACGAATCCGGCAAGAAGTCATTAAAGGAATCCCGGGAACAGGAGGTTTATTTAGGAGAGCTTCCTCTGATGACGGATACGGGCACTTTTATCATAAATGGCACAGAAAGGGTTGTTGTTAGCCAGCTTCATAGGTCACCGGGAGTATTTTTTACCCATGATAAAGGCAAGACACATTTTAGCGGCAAGGTTCTTTATTCCGCCAGAATAATACCTTCGAGGGGTTCATGGTTTGATTTTGAGTTCGATTCAAAAGATATTCTCTATGTAAAAATTGACCGAAGGAAAAAATTACCTGCCACAATAATACTTAAAGCCCTCGGATATACAGATGATCAGATACTGAAGATGTTTTATCCCATTGAGGAGATTAACATAAAAAACGGTATTGCCAGCCGGCTTGTAAGCGAGGGCCTGCTTGGCGTGAGGGCATTAAAGAGCATCTATGCTCCCAGAACCAACGAGCTGATTGTTAAGGAAGGCAATAAAATAACAAGGGGTGTCATTAAGAAAATGGAGACTTCCGGAATCAAGAAGATACTGATTTCAAAGGATGAACTGGTCGACAGAATATCCCTTGACGATATTATAGACCCCGAGACAGGTGAGGTAATACTGGAAAGCAATGATGAGATTAAAAACGATATTGCAGAGAAAATACTGTCCTCAAAAATACCCAAACTGCATTTGCTTCTGATTGACGGGATAAAATACCTGCCGTCCATAAGGGATACGCTGCTTATGGACAAGGTTAACACTGTTGATAAAGCGTTAATAGAGATTTACAGAAAACTGAGACCTGGAGAGCCCCCTACAATGGCTGATGCCAAAAGGCTTTTTGATGGGTTGTTTTTTGACCCAAAAAGATATGACCTTTCTCCTGTTGGACGGCTTAATCTTAACATGCGTCTTAACCTTAAAGTTCCCCTTAGTACAAGAGTTTTGACGGATGGAGATATAGTGGAGATAATTCGCTGTCTTCTGAAACTCAGAGTAGGTGAAGGAGATGTTGATGACATAGACCATTTGGGCAACAGAAGAGTCAGGGCAGTGGGAGAACTCCTTGAAAACCAGTTCAGGATTGGTCTTGTGAGAATGGAAAGGGCGATCAAAGAGAAGATGACTCTTGCAGAACTTGATGAGGCAATGCCTCATGACCTGATAAATGCAAAACCTGTCATAGCGGTTATCAAAGAATTTTTTGGCTCAAGTCAGTTAAGCCAGTTTATGGATCAGACAAATCCTCTTTCAGAGATAACCCACAAAAGAAGGTTAAGTGCCCTCGGGCCGGGAGGGTTAACAAGGGAGAGAGCGGGTTTTGAGGTAAGGGACGTTCACCCTACACATTACGGCCGTATCTGTCCTATAGAAACCCCGGAAGGCCCCAATATTGGGCTGATAACATCTCTTGCCTCATATGCAAGGGTTAATGATTTTGGCTTTATTGAATCACCTTACAGGAAAGTAAAAAATGGAAAAGTTACGGAAGAGACAGAATATCTTTCGGCAATTGAGGAACAAAAACATATTATAGCGCAGTCGACCTCTCCTGTTGATAAGAAAGGCTATCTGGTCGATGAAACAGTATCTGTAAGAATCGGTGGTGACTTTAAGGTGGTGGCCCGGGAAGAGGTCAAGTATATGGATGTTTCTCCGAAGCAGATTGTAGGTATTTCAGCTTCACTTATCCCATTTCTTGAAAATGATGATGCTAACAGGGCGCTGATGGGTTCTAACATGCAGAGACAGGCAGTTCCATTATTGCAGTCCGAGGCGCCGATAGTGGGGACAGGGATGGAAAGTGTAGCTGCAAAAGATTCCGAAGTTATGGTTTCTGCTAAAAGGGCAGGATTAGTAGAGTCTGTTGATGCTTCAAGAATAGTGGTGAAGTGCAACGGAGGAGTGGATATATATAGGCTTACAAAATTCCAGCGCTCGAACCAGGCCACGTGTATAAACCAGAAGCCCATTACGTCAGTCGGTGAATCAGTTAAGAAGGGACAGGTAATTGCTGACGGTCATGCTACTTCACACGGGGAGCTTGCTTTGGGTAAGAATGTCCTTGTTGCGTTCATGTCGTGGAGAGGATTCAACTTTGAAGACGCCATTATTATAAGCGAACGACTGGTAAAGGAAGATAAATATACATCAATACATATTGAGGGGTTTGAAATAGAAGCTAGAGAGACCAAACTTGGTCCTGAGGAGATTACACGGGATATCCCTAATGTTGGCGAGGAGGCGCTGCGTAATCTTGACGAGAGTGGAATTATAAGAATCGGGGCAGAGATTAAGCCCGGTGATATACTTGTGGGTAAAGTTACGCCAAAGGGAGAGACACAGCTGACGGCTGAAGAAAAGTTGCTGAGGGCAATATTCGGAGAAAAGGCAGAAGAGATAAGGGAGAATTGTCTTTATGTCCCTCCAGGAATCGAGGGTACTGTTATTGATGCGAAGATATTTTCAAGGAAGGGTATTGAAAAAGACGAAAGAACCAAAAATATAGAAAAGATGAAGATAGACGAAATACAAAGGGATATTCAAGAGGAAATAAGAATTATAGAAGAAAGTAAATTTCAGAAGATGAGAGAGAAACTCCTTAATCAAAAAGTGGCAGAGAATATTAAACTCCCGAAAAGCAGGGAAATATTATGTCCGAAGGGGAAAAAACTCACAGAAAAACACCTTGAAAATATTCCCGGCTCTTACCTCCATAAAATAAAGATTGCAGACGCTGAAGAAAGAGAAAAGCTTAAACTTATAGAAAAGGATACACAACGTTACATAAGTTCTCTTGAGGATTATTATGACGAGAAGAGAGGAAGGGTGAAAAAAGCAGATGAGCTTCCTCCTGGCGTATTGAAGGTTGTTAGGGTTTACATTGCCATGAAAAGGAGAATTCAGGTAGGAGACAAGATAGCAGGAAGGCATGGCAATAAAGGTGTAATTTCTATCGTAGTCCCTGAGGAAGACATGCCTTATATGCCGGATGGAACGCCTATTGATATTATTCTCAATCCTCTTGGTGTCCCATCGAGGATGAATGTCGGTCAGGTGCTTGAGACTCATTTGGGATGGGCCGCTAAAATTCTGGGCATTAATGTTGCAACTCCTGTATTTGAAGGCGTAAAGGAAGAGGAGATAAAGAAACTCTTGAATGAGGCAGGTTTACCTCTCAGTGGACAGATTACCCTTTATGACGGTAAAACTGGCGAGCCCTTCCACAGGCCTATAACTGTAGGATATGTGTACATAATGAAGCTTCACCACCTTGTAGAGGACAAGATACATGCACGCTCTATTGGGCCCTACTCGCTTGTTACACAGCAGCCACTGGGAGGAAAAGCACAGTTTGGCGGACAAAGATTGGGCGAAATGGAGGTTTGGGCGCTGGAGGCTTATGGTGCCGCATACACCCTTCAGGAATTTCTTACTGTTAAGAGTGACGATGTTATAGGGAGGGCAAGGATGTATGAAGCAATTGTTAAAGGAGAGGCCAGTCTTGAGCCAGGGGTGCCGGAGTCTTTCCATGTTTTAATTAAGGAGCTTCAGAGCCTTGGCCTTGATATAGAGTTATTGGAAGAAAAACCATTAGAACAGACTGAAAAACGTAAGTTAACTGCGTTAGAGAGAAAGGACCGCTCATTTGAACGAGCTAAAAAAAAACATAGCGGAGCCCATTAGATAAAATATTTCTAAATGGCTTGACCGCGTCAATCAATAAAAGGGGATAATTTAGTGGAAGACATCTATTCTATTTTTGAAAAACCAAAGAATCCGACAGAATTTCAGGCTATAAGGATTAAACTTGCTTCTCCGGAAAAAATAAGGGCATGGTCTTACGGGGAGATCAAAAAACCAGAAACTATAAACTATAGAACCTTCAGACCCGAGAGAGACGGACTTTTCTGTGCCCAGATTTTTGGGCCTGTGAAAGATTGGGAGTGTATATGCGGCAAGTACAGAAGAATGAAGCACAGGGGAGTAGTATGCGACAAGTGCGGGGTTGAGGTTATACAGTCCAAAGTCAGGCGTGAAAGGCTGGGACATATAGAACTTGTAACGCCTGTTGCACATATATGGTTTTTAAAGGGTATTCCATCGCGAATAGGTACGATGCTTGACATGACAATGCGTCATCTGGAAAAGGTGCTGTACTTTGAAAATTATATTGTTATTGATCCCGGCAGTACACGCATGAAGAAAAAAGACCTGTTGAGCGAAGAAGAATACAAAAGGAAGGTTCAGGAATATGGTGATAAATTTAAGGCAGGTATTGGGGCTGAGGCAGTAAGAGAGCTTATAAGAGATATTGACCTTGATGCCCTTGCAAAGGACTTAAGGGTTAAAATATATGCCTCTGCATCTCTTGGGATAAAGAAAAAACTTACAAAGAGATTGAGGGTTGTCGAGGCATTTAGAAGATCGGGCAATAAACCTGAGTGGATGATTATTGATGTGATACCGGTACTTCCGCCTGATCTTCGGCCATTAGTACCCCTTGAAGGGGGAAGGTTTGCTACTTCTGACCTCAATGACCTTTACAGAAGGGTTATAAACAGGAACAACAGGTTGAAAAGACTAATGGAATTAAAGGCTCCAAGTGTCATTATGCGCAACGAAAAGAGGATGCTCCAGGAGGCAGTTGATGCACTTTTTGACAATGGCAGAAGGGGCCGTGTTTTAAAGGCAGCAACAAAAAGACCGCTTAAATCCCTGAGCGATATGATAAAAGGTAAACAGGGGCGGTTCAGGCAAAACCTTCTTGGTAAAAGAGTTGATTACTCTGGCCGGTCTGTTATTGTTGTAGGGCCGGAGCTTAAACTCCACCAATGCGGACTGCCGAAAACAATGGCGCTTGAACTTTTCAAACCCTTTATATTCAGCAAGCTTGAAGAAAAAGGTTTTGCAACTACTATTAAGAATGCAAAGAAAATGGTAGAGCAGGGGGTAGATGAGGTCTGGGATTGCCTTGATGAGGTTATACGGGAACATCCTGTTCTTCTGAACAGGGCACCAACCCTCCACCGTTTAGGGATTCAGGCATTTGATCCTATTTTAGTTGAAGGTAAAGCTATAAAACTTCATCCTCTTGTTTGTACCGCCTTTAACGCAGATTTTGACGGTGACCAGATGGCTGTACATGTACCTCTTTCCATAGAAGCTCAGATAGAGGCAAGGGTATTAATGATGTCTGTTGGAAATATTCTTTCTCCTGCTAGCGGCAAGCCTATTACAACACCTACGCAGGACATGGTATTAGGTATCTATTATCTTACAAAAGAAAGAAAAGGAGCCAAGGGCGAAGGAAAAGTATTTTCATCTCCTGAGGAAGCGAGGATAACATATGATTTGAGAGAAGTTGAAGAACAGACAGTTGTAAAAATAAGGATGAATGACACCTTCGTTACAACTACTATAGGCCGTATTATTCTCAGTGAGATTTTACCCGAGGAAATTCCTTTTTCTATGATTAACAGAGTGATGACCAAAAAAGAGATAAGTAAGCTTGTTGAGCTTTGCTATAAGAAGGCGGGGAGACAGGCAACAGTCATTTTTCTCGATAACATAGAAAAGCTTGGATTTAGTTATGCAACTCTTTCAGGGCTCTCAATCTGTATAGATGATATGCACGTACCAGCCCAAAAATCAGCACTTATAAAAGAAGCCGAGCATGAGACAAGGGATATCCAGAAACAATATGCAGAAGGCCTTATTACGAATGGCGAGAGGTACAATAAAGTTATAGATATATGGGCACAGGTTACCGAAAAGGTTGCAGATGAGATGATGAAGGAATTAGGTGCTGAGGGCGTAAGTAAAATTGGTAAGGTTTCCGAGAAAGAACTTGAAGAACGGCGTTCATTTAACAGTATTTTTATGATGGCTGATTCCGGTGCAAGGGGGTCTACGGCCCAGATAAAACAGCTTGCAGGGATGAGGGGTCTTATGGTAAAACCCACTGGAGAAATTATAGAGACTCCAATTACGGCAAACTTCAGAGAAGGGTTGACGCCGCTTCAGTTCTTTATTTCGACTCACGGTGCAAGAAAAGGATTAGCTGACACAGCGTTAAAGACAGCTAATTCAGGCTATCTTACAAGGAGACTGGTTGATGTAACACAGGATGTTATTATAAGAGAAGATGACTGTAATACCAATGATGGCATATATGTAACAAGTCTTGTTGAAGGTGGTGAAATTATAGAACCCCTTGAAGAAAGGATATTTGGAAGGACTATAGCAGAAACAATAAAAGACCCCATAACAAAAAAAACAATTGTTTCGAAAAACTGCGATTTAGACGATGAATTAACTCAAAAAATTATAGAGGCTGGTATAGACATGGTTAAGATTCGTTCAGTTCTTACGTGTCAATTAAGATACGGCGTATGTAAGAAATGTTATGGCAGGGACCTTGGAAAGGGTGAACCTGTAGAGACAGGAGAAGCTGTTGGGATTGTTGCGGCCCAGTCTATTGGTGAGCCGGGGACTCAGCTTACAATGAGGACCTTCCATATTGGCGGAACGGCTACTAAATTCGTGGAGCAGACCATACTCGATGCAAAACATAGCGGTACCATAAAATATATAAATCTTATAACTGTTAAAGATAGAGAAGGCTCCCTTGTTGTGATGAACCGTAATGGCGGTATTGCTATTGTTGATGCGAAAGGAAGGGAGAAGGAAAAATACTCTGTTGTTTATGGTGCGAAACTTAAGGTTGCGAATGGCCAGAAGGTGGAGATAAGGCAAAAACTTGTTGAATGGGATCCTTATTCAACACCTATTATAGCCGGGATAGGGGGAAGGATTGCATACGGCGATATAGTTGAGGGCGTTACGGTAAAAGAGGAAGTTGATGAAGTTACAGGGCTTGCCCGTAAAGTTATTATTGAATACCCTTCTAATATGAGGCCGAGGATTTCCATTAAAGACGAGCACGGCAAGTCTACGTTAAAAACCCCTGGAACCAACAATCCTGCAAGATATTTGCTTCCGTTAGGAGCACATCTTCTTGTGGAAAAATCGGCTATAATTTATCCCGCTGATATTATAGCCAAGATTCCAAGGGAAACTACAAAGACCAAAGATATCACGGGCGGTCTTCCGAGAGTTGCAGAGTTGTTTGAAGCCAGAAAACCGAAAGAGCAGGCTCTTGTAAGCGAGATAGACGGTGTTGTTGCGTTTAAAGGGTTTCATAAGGGGATGAGGGTTGTTGTTGTCAAAGGTGGTTCTGACACAAGGGAATACAATATTCCCAGAGGGAAGCATGTAAGTGTTCATGAAGGAGACTGGGTAAAGGCAGGAGAACCCTTGATGGATGGCTCTGTTAATCCTCACAGCATTCTTGAGATACTGGGACCGCAAGAGCTTCAAAGATACCTTGTGGATGAAGTGCAGAAAGTCTACCGGCTTCAGGGAGTTTCAATAAATGATAAGCATATAGAGATTATTGTCAGGCAGATGATGAAGAAAGTTAAGCTTGAGGATCCCGGCGATTCTGACTTCCTGGTTGGAGAACAGGTAGATAAAATAGTTTTTGAAGAAGAGAACAAAAAGGTTATAAAACAAAAAGGCAAGCCTGCCCAGGCAAGACCGCTGCTTTTGGGTATTACCAAGGCTTCTCTTACAACGGATAGTTTTATCTCTGCTGCTTCTTTTCAGGAGACCACAAGGGTTCTTACGGAAGCAGCCATCAATGGTTCGGTAGACGAACTGAGAGGACTCAAGGAAAATGTCATTATGGGAAGGCTTGTTCCTGCAGGGACGGGTATGAATGTCTACCGGGATACCTATATACAGGCGACAGAAGAATAA
>JAZFSN010000247.1:0-6676 GCA_036446195.1 Thermodesulfovibrionia bacterium
ATGTATCGGGTGTGGCAGGCCGGGAATCCTTATTTTAAAAGGAGAAAGATTCAGGTCCCCGATAATGTCGGGACAGGCCGGCCGGAATGACACTGCAGAAAGTGTAAAAAACTGTAAGGGACAGCACATTAGCAGGCATCAGTTATAATTTTTAATTCAGTTTTTTATTTTCATCACTCTCTTCATCAACAAAAACCCCGTATATATTATTCTCTGGTGGAATGCCTCTCTTTTCGTTCGATATATTTATATCCCGGTAATGCAGTGTGTCTTTTCTGTTAAGTGCAATCAGCGCTTTGACCGTTTCCCATCCTATTTTATTCTTTTCTGCCATACTGGTTATTTCCTCCAGCGCAGTCCGATTGTCATATGAAACCGGCCGGTAGGGCCTCTGAGAAATGAGGGCGTCATACACATCGCATACAGCTATAAGTTCCACCATAATATCAGTCTGACAGATACCCAGGGGATATCCTGAGCCGTCCTTCCTCTCATGATGGTCTCTTGCAACTAAGGAGGGAATGCTCTGTGTCTCTTTAAGGTAGAAGCTGAGCAATACATACCCTGCTATGGCATGATGCTCAAGCACCCCCAATTCAGTACGCGCAAGCGGAGTAGACTTTTTTAAAACATTTAGAGGCACGCATATTTTGCCAATGTCGTGTACAGGACCGGTTGAAGCCTCAAGAATCCGGCCGTCGTGCCCGGATATCAAACGCTGTGACATCAATGACGCCAGGGCAAATACCAGGAGAGAATGACGATATGTATAGAAATCATTTTCCCTGAAGTAATCCAATGATTGTAATAAAGCGATGTCAAGTCTAATGTTTTTTATGAAATTAATTAGACCTGTTATTGTACCCGGACCACTGAAAATTACATTATATGGGGAGGTATTAATGAAATAAAGGATATCTTTCCTGATAGAACTGTGCTGAATTATATTAATAAGTTGAGGTTGCGAAAACTGATTTTGAAAAATAAATTTGTCTAAATTCTCCTTTGTGATTTCGGCGCCTTCAGGCAATAACAGTTTTTTATCAAGGGTAAAAACAGGGTATTTAAGCGTCACATTTTTCATAGGCAGCTTTTTTATGCAATTAAATTTTTCTTAATATCTCTGTGTTTAAAGTTAAGCTGAAAATACTACATCAGTTTTTATTACCTTGTTGCCTGCGAGAAAGCTGCCTATTGCAATTAGCTGGCCTTCCGGTGATTTAATCTTTATGCCGGAAGCAGCCGTCAGGATGTCATGACTCATGCCAGAACTGTCAGGAAAATCGTGACATTCACTAATCTTAATCGGGATTCCGTTCTTAACGCCCCTTACCAGTGATTCTTTGATTTTTAGCTCTGGCATCCATGAGAGAGCACTGTCCATTGTATAAATCCCGTTAGGAAGCAAAGCTTCCTGACCAACGGGACAGGTCCCCTTAGGCAACAAAGCTTCCTGACCAACGGGACAGGTCCCATTAGGTAACAAAGCTTCCTGACCAACGGGACAGGCCCCCTTAGGCAACAGGGCGTTCTTTCTAACGGGGTCATGTAAATGGTTCAGATTAAGAGAATTTAACTCCTCAATTCTAACGGCATCTTTAATATTAAATGGCCCGACTGCTGTGCGCTCAAGTTTGAACAGGTGTGCCACAGTGCCGAGTTTTCTCCCTATATCATCACTCAAAGTTCTTATATATGTGCCTTTTGAACAAACTACCTTAATACTTACAAAGGGGGGGCTGATATCTAAAAGTTCAATGTTATGTATTTGAACCTTTCGGAGTTTGCGCGGTATATCAATGCCCTTTTTTGCATATTTGTATAGAGGCTTGCCTTTGAATTTTAATGCTGAAAACATAGGAGGTTTTTGGAGAATTTTACCCATAAACGATTTAAGCGTGTTTTTCAGCGCAGCCCGGTCAACTTCAATTCTATCGCTCTTTTCAATGACATTTCCCTCTGCATCCTGAGTATCAGTAGCCTCGCCGAGCTTGATTACAGCCCTGTACTCCTTGTCGAGAGAGGAGAAATATGATGCAAGCCTTGTGGCCCTGTTTAAGCAGATAAGCAAAATGCCTGTGGCTGAGGGGTCAAGAGTCCCTGTGTGTCCCGCCTTTTTTGCATTTAGTATCTTTTTTGCCTTTAATGTTATTTTTTGAGATGTAATACCTTCCGGTTTATTAAGATTAATTATGAGTTCCATTTGTATTTTGATTTCTTATTTCTTTTCTTACAGCCTGAAAGACTTTATTTTGTACATCTTTAAGCGAGTCTTTTAAAATACAACCTGCAGCATTTGCATGTCCTCCTCCTCCAAAGACCTTTGCAATATACGCAACATTAACTGCTCCTTTTGAGCGGAGGCTGACTTTATACAGATTCTTTCCATCCTGGCGGAAAAAGATCCCAACTTCTACACCTTTAATCTTTCTGGGGCGGTCCGCAAAATCTTCTGTGGCCTGAGCAGTGGTATTTGTTTTCCTGAGCATACGCCTGGTTACGGTAATCCACGCTATCTTTCCTTTTTTTTCAAGAGTTGCGAGGGTAAGAGTAAGTAACCTGAAATAGTTAATAGGGATATTTTCATACACCTCTTTAGTTATCTCCCATGTATTTGCACCTGCTTCAATAAGTTTTGAAGCTATCCTTAATGTTTCAATGCTTGTATTTGAATATCGAAACCCCCCTGTATCCGTGAATATTGCTGTATAAAGGTTTATAGCTATTTTTTTATCAATTTGAACATGAAGGAGATTAAGGAGCTTGTAGATTAGCTCTCCTGTAGCTGATGCATTTGGTTCGATCCATCTGATTGACTGCTGTCCTGATGGTTTGGGTGAATTATAACGCGTAATGCGCTGGGGCAAGAGATGGTGGTCAATAACGGCAGTGGTTTTTGCCCTCAACTTTTTTTCTTCCCGGCTGGATCCGCCCGGGCCGGAGAACCCTGTTCTTTCCATGCTGTTGCAGTCTATCATTATTAAAACATCAAAATTCATGGAGGGGATTCTGGTATTGATTAAATCTGAATCTGGCAGAAACTTTAATGTTTCCGGCAGCGGGTCTTTACTCAGAATATAAGCATATTTCCCCAGTTTTTTAAGACCGAGTGCAAGGGCAATCCCAGATGCAATCGCATCACCCTCGGGATTTATATGGCTAACTATCAGGAATTTCCTGTTTTCCTTTATTATCTTCAGGAGCTTAGACGGATTTTTCATTATCCTCAGAGGGGTTTCCTGGTGATTTAATTTCATTGAGTATCCTGTCTATCTTTTTGCCATATTCTATTGATTTATCAAGTTTAAAAGAAAGCTCCGGAATAAATTTCATCTTTAACCTTTTGCTCAGTTCACTTCTTATAAATCGGGCTGATGAAATTAGTATCTTGAGGGACTCATCCTTTTTTGTCTCTTCCAAAACGCTTACGTAAACCCGCGCATGTCTGAGGTCATCACTTGTCCATGCTTCGGTAACCGTAATAAAACCAAGCCGTGGATCCTTGAGTTTGTGCATTATAATATCTGCTACTTCTTCTCTTATTAAATCTTTAACTCTTACTGAACGTTTATATGGATGCATAAACTTTCTAAACAGGATTCGAGGATTAGGGGGTTCGAGTGAAAAAAATTAAATAATTATAGTTTTGTCACTTGAATCCCTGCCTGCCGGCAGGCAGGCTTGACCCATAGAACCCTTAACTCCTTTCTTGAACTTAAATATTAATTATAGCATTTTCATCATAGAATCGATTAGTTCAACAGAGGGTGTATTCAAAACCATATTCCTGACACCATCAAGGTTCTGATTTACTACCTTTGTTTCATTAGCAACACAGGCGGCTCCCAGAACACAGCGCTGCCAGAGGTCATTTGCATCAACCTCGGCAATAGAGACATTATATTTATTCTTTATTCTGTCTTTAAGGCTTTTAATAATAAAACGTTTTGATTTTAGAGAGTTTGATTCTGGCAGATGTAATTCCAGAGTAAGAACGCCGACTATCATTTTTTAAAAAGAATCGCAGATGAACGCAGATAGAAAGGCACACCTGCCTTCCGGCAGGCAGGGATGATCGCTGATATATCTGTGTTCATCTTGCTAATAATCTGTGATTATCTATGTTTATTTCATTCCAGCTTGGTTGCTACCTGCTCCATTATGTAATTTTCAAGGATGTCGCCAACTTTGATGTCGTTGAAGTTTTCAATCATAATCCCGCATTCATAGCCTGTCTGTATCTCTTTTGCATCATCTTTTACTCTTTTAAGGGATGATATCTTTCCTTCATATATGACCACATTGTCCCTTATGACTCTTATCCCTGAACTCGCCCTTGTTATTATTCCATCAAGGACGTAACTTCCGGCAATTGTTCCAAGTCGGGATATATTGAATAGCTGTTTGACCTCAGCCCTGCCCAGTATCTTTTCGGTAATGGTAGGTTCAAGAAGTCCCTCAAGTGCCTTTTTGATATCATCAATAGCCTCGTATATAATTTTATAAAGCCTTATATCAACCCCTTCCTTTTCTGCAAGTGAGTTGGCCTTTGTTTCGGGACGTATGTTAAATCCTATAATTATAGCATTGGAAGCACCCGCCAGCATAACATCAGATTCATTGATTCCTCCTACTGCTGAGTGAATTACCTTTACCTTAACTTCCGGGTGGACCAGAGCTTCCAGGGAATCTTTGACTGCCTCTGCAGAACCCTGGACATCAGCCTTAATAATAATGTTAAGTTCTTTTATCTTTCCTTCTTTTATTTTATCGTACAGGTCGTCAAGGGTTAATTTTCGTGCTTTTATAGCCTCAACTGTTTTCATTTTCTGAAGCCTGGTCAGGGCAATCTGCCTGGCCTTTTTCTCGTCTTCCAAAACTACAAATATGTCGCCTGTCTGAGGAACGTCGGGAAATCCAATGACCTCAACAGGTGTTGAGGGTTTAGCCTCTTCAATTCTTTTCCCATTATCATCACTAAGGGCTCTGACCCTGCCTGCAATTGTCCCTACAAGGAAGGAGTCCCCAACCTTAAGCGTGCCTGTAGTGACAAGAACAGTTCCTATCGGTCCCTTGCCTTTATCAAGTGAAGCTTCAATTATTGTACCTTTAGCCAGTCTGTCGTAATCCGCCTTTAGTTCCAGAATCTCTGTCTGAAGCAGTATCATCTCAAGGAGATGTTCTATCCCTGTTTTCATCTTTGCAGAGATTTCGACAAGAATATTCTGTCCGCCCCATTCTTCAGCAACCACTCCGTGTTGGGCAAGTTCATTTTTGACCTTTGTAACATTTGCCTCGGGTTTGTCAATCTTATTTATTGCCACAACTATAGGCACAAGCGCTGCTTTTGCATGGTCAATGGCTTCAATAGTCTGAGGCATAACACTATCATCTGCAGCAACTACAAGAACAACAATGTCAGTTACCTTTGCACCCCTCGCCCTCATCATTGTGAATGCTTCATGTCCCGGTGTGTCCAGAAAGACTATCTCTTTATCTTTTAGCTTAACCTTGTATGCACCTATGTGCTGGGTTATGCCCCCTACTTCCATCTCTGCAACCTTTGTCTGTCTTATTGCATCAAGCAGGGTGGTCTTTCCATGATCTACGTGGCCCATAATAGTCACAATGGGGGGACGGTGCTTGAGTTTGGAGGTATCAACCTCTTCTTCCTTTAAAAAGGTATCTTCACTTTCGGCGCTTATTACTTCTATCTTTATGCCAAAAGCGTCGGAAACAATATGAGCAGCGTCTGTGTCAAGAGGCTGGTTTATAGTTGGCATATAGCCAAGTTCCATGAATTTTTTCATGACTACCGGAACTTTCTGCCCTATAAGTTCAGCAAATTCCTTTACAGTTGTACCCTCCTGAAATTTAGGTATACGCTTCCTTGGCTGAGTAGGAAGCGGTATAACCCCTGCGTCTGTTTTCTGTACTTGGGGCTTTTTGGCGTATTTTTTATATGCTGGTTTAAATCCATGCCATTTTTTTTCAGTGTCTACTCTTTTTATGGTGTCAAATGCCATTTGCATTCCTGGCTTACTCTTAAACTTATCAATCCTCGTTGTTTCTATTTCTTTTTTGAATTTATCGGGTATTTTTAGCTCTTCCTCTTCTTCCTCCTCTTCTCCGGCTGCATAAGGGCTTTTTTCTTTTGCGGGCGGTTCAATAAGCGGCTTTACAGCGGCTTTGCTTTCGCTTATTTTTTCCTCAAGTTTTCTTATCTCAAATTGTTTTTTCAGAGGCGGTTCTTCCGCTGTCTCTATCTTTTTCCCTTTAACCTCAACCTCTTTTTTTATTTCTTTCGTAACAGTTTTTTTTGCCTTTTTTACTTTTTCCTTGGAAATACGTGGTTTTGCGATTTTCTCTTTAGAGGTTTTTTTCTTTTTAGCAGGAGCTGTTACGAGTTTTTTTACAACCTTCTCGTCTACACTCGAAGAGTGGCTCTTGGCATCAACACCAAGTTCTGAAAGTCTGGACAGCAGTTCTTTACTGCTGATTTTCATCTTTTTAGCTAGTTCATGTACTCTTATTTTAGACATATATAGTCATTTCTCCACAGTGAATTTTATATATATTAGCATTATAAAAAGGAATATAGTTAAAAATAAAGTCTAATCTATAAGACAATAATTTGAGTAACCATTCAGTGATGGGTGGCAGAGAAGCTGGATTC
>JAZFSN010000248.1:0-4004 GCA_036446195.1 Thermodesulfovibrionia bacterium
CCTCTGCCTTCCTTGTTATTCCAATTCTTGGAAAGTCATATTTACGAGGATGCTGCCTGAATGCCCCGCTCTGTGAGCGGGGATGAAAGGTAGCTATATAAATAAAAATAATTATTCCTTGCTCGGAAGCCCCGCCTTGTAGGCGGGGAGCTTCACTAAGATAACACAATCCATTTTAATGGAAAAATCATTATTCAGCAACGTTAATTATTAAAGGGCTCCGTAAAGCCATAAACCACATCTAAAACTATGGAAGTCGAACTTCCATAGTTTTAAATCTCTCATCCATGTTATGGACATATCCTCAAAACGTGTCCAAAAAACGGCAAAATTTCGACAAAATTATGAGTTGAACCTCCATATTCTCAATCTTAAATTCGTTCACCTTCGGCTCACTGTTTCATTCATTGATAGTCGTAATAATAATGTCTTATTTATTGAAGGTAAAAACTTAAAACATGGATTCCCGATTAATCCCGACTTATCGGGACGGGAATGACGAAAAAGTGGACATTATTTATATGCGAGTCAATAGTTTTCCCTACGAAAATACAATGAGAGGAATAATTTATATCACATTCACTCCTGCCTGCCGGTACCTGTCTGCCGATAGGTAGAGGCAGGCCTGCCTGACCGATAGGCAGGCACTGCGTTTGTTTTGCATTTAATGTTCCCTTCGGAAACCTGAATGTAAGGATTTTGCTATTATTTATATTCGCTCACTTTTGCTCGCTGTTTCATTTTGTGTATTGTATTTGGTAGAATTACTGCGATAAAGTTTGATGCGTTTTGAAAAGCGTCACCACCTGATTTTACCGGGTGAACCAGATTCATAGATTTAAAATAAAATTGATGAATTGCAAATCCATGAGCTGGTAGCTGCTGCCGGAGGTAGAATTGAATGAACAGTTAAATCTTTTAATAAGTCTTCAGGAAATAGATTCTATTATACTTTCTATAACAGAGGAAATAGAATTGCTTCCCGCTAAACTGGAGAAAACCAAAGCACAGTTGAGGGAAGCAGAGGCGTCGAATGAAAAAATTAAGTCAGAATACAAAAAGTCAGATAAAGAGAAAAAACAAAAAGAGGACGAATTAGAAGAAATAGAGGATAAGCTTAATAAATTTAAGGCTAAAAGTACAGAAATAAAGACGAATAAGGAGTATGAGGCATATCTTAAGGAAGTAGCAACTTTTGAGAAGGCTAAATATCAAGTCGAAGATACAATACTCTCTCTCATGGAAACCCTCGATACCTTTAAAAAAGACCTGAAAAAGGAGGAGATAAAATTCAAGAAGGTAGAGGAGGGTTTCAGACAGGAAGAGAAGGTATTAGAATTGAAAAAGAATGAATTATATTCTAAATTGGAGGAAGAAAAGAGAAAAAGAAAAGAGCTGACGGGCGGGATAGATAAAGAGATTTATGAGGATTATATGGAACTTATAAAGGCCTCCGGTGGATTAGCGGTGGTTCAGACGAAGAATGAGGTATGCCTTGGTTGCCATACTAATATACCTCCTCAACTTTATAATGATATAAGAACTAGCCAGGATATTTTTACCTGTTATCACTGTTGCAGGTATTTGTATTGTAAAGAGGGATGATAGCGCCGCATAAATATGTTTTTAGCGGTGCTGATACCCTTTTCCCGGTCGGCTCCAGACAACTTCCACCAGCTGACATGTCGCAAATGCCAGAGGCCGCAATTTATTGTGACGGCGCTTCCAGTGGTAATCCAGGTCATTCTGGAATAGGGGTAGTAATTCGCATTAAAAAAAGGCCGCGCATTTCTGAATTCAGGAATCAGGCCCCGGGAGGCCTAAGGATATCCGAGTACATAGGAATTGCGACTAATAATATTGCAGAATATACTGCTTTTGTAAGGGGGCTTGAAGAGGCGAAGCACCTGGGATTAAAAAGGGTGGAGATTTTTTTAGATTCAGAGCTTCTGGTAAAACAGATAAAGGGCGTTTACAGAATAAAAAGCGCCAAATTAAAGCCGTTCTGGGAAAAGGCACGAGATATTCTAAACCAGTTTGGCAGTTACAAAATAACACATATACAAAGAGAGCTGAATAAAGAAGCCGATTTGCTTGCAAAGGATGCTATAAGAAATTTTCAGAAGTTGATTTAATAATTTTTATATAGTACATTAAAGCGTTATAGATTTAACTTGTAATTATACAAAGTTAAGGCTAAATGGACGATCATAAGTTAAAGGTATTCTGCACTGTTGCAGAGACAAAGAGTTTCTCAAAGGCATCTGAGATTATCCGTCTTACCCAGCCTGCTGTAAGCCTGCAAATCCAGGCCCTTGAGGAAATATACGGGACAAAACTATTTAATCGTTCAGGTTGTATTATTACTCTCACAAAGTCCGGCGAGATACTTTATAAATACGCAAAGGAGATTAATTTACTTTACCTGGCTTCCGAGAAAGAAATCGGGCGTTTTACTGGTGTTGTGAAAGGCATTGTCAGTGTTGGTGCAAGTTCAACAATAGGCAACTATATCATACCAAGTGTTCTAGCCGATTTTAAGAAAAAATTTCCAAAGGTGGGAGTCAATATTCATGTTGGCAACACAAAAAATGTTATTGAGTTCCTGAATGCGGGAAATATAGATGTTGGGCTTGTTGAGGGCGACGTTAAAAAGCAAAAGCTTGTTGTAGAAAAGCTTATTCCCGATGAAATGGTTCTCGTTATGTCACCCCTTCATCCGTGGGCTAAAAAGCCCAATGTCTCTATTTTAGATATTCCAAAAGAGCCATTTATTCTCAGGGAAGAAGGTTCAGGAACAAGGCAGATGATAGAAAAGAACTTTGCCAAGTATGGAATATCTCCCCATAACATTAAGATCTCTTTTGTTATGGGCAGTACTGAGGCAATAAAAGGTGCTGTAGAGGAAGGACTTGGAATATCCATTCTTTCCAGATGGGCGACAAAAAGGGAAACCCGCTATGGTAGCCTAAAGACTGCCACGTTTAAAGAAGAAAAATTTCTAAGGGATTTCTCTTTGCTTTACAGGAAGCCAAAGAGTTCTTCTCATGCGCTTGATAAATTTCTTGGATTCTTGAAAAAATATCCTTTTGATAAGTTATTAAATGCTTAGTGTTATATTGTTCTGCCTGTTTTCTTTTAATCTGCATTTGGAGGACTAATCATTGCAAATTGCAAATTTAACATTTAGCATTTCAAATTTAAAATGATAATTTTGCATTGATAATTTTAAAATGAGTTTCTCCGTGCTCTGTGGTTTCCTGAATGCATTATTCGGGTTAAGAAGAACCGTCTATCCTGTGGCTGCCAATCCTTATATTTTTGATAGACTCCAGTGAGCTCAGCTTTAAAAATATTTCCTTTAGAGATGTTTTCTTTCTTGTGGAGACATTAAAATTATATATTAATTCACCTGTTGACTCTCTTTTTTCATAATCAATAGAATGAATGCGTACTCCGTAATCTGAAAGGATAGATGTCAGGGTTTCCTCTATATTCCCATTTAGTGACGTCGAAACAGCAATTGTCTTATACACCAGCGTTTCGATCTTTTTCTCCACTCTTCTAAGGATAATCAATGCTGTAATTGTTATTATTGCCGTTATAATCCCCTCCAGATATAGTCCTGCTCCAATCGCAAGGCCAATAGCTGAGACAATCCATATTGCTGCTGCTGTTGTTAGCCCCCTTACTGCAAACTCGCTCTTGACAATTACTCCGGCGCCTAAAAAACCAATGCCTATCAAGGCACCGGCAGCAATCCTTGCAGGGTCAATTTGAAGGATAGAATCATCATGCTGTAAGTGGAAATAATAGTTTTCAGAGACAATCATTATTAGAACTGCAGCTACACATACTATTAGCTGGGTCCTGAATCCGGCCGCCCTTCCATGGATTTCCCTTTCAAATCCTATAATGCCGCCGATTATTGCGCCGACAAGCAGACGCAGTACTGTTTCCTGTATGGAGATCATGGTAAAAACATTATAATCAAGCCTTAATCT
>JAZFSN010000249.1:0-3870 GCA_036446195.1 Thermodesulfovibrionia bacterium
GATTTTGATTTTTTATTTTCTGCCTGTCTCTATAAAATGCCTCTATTACCCTTTTTGCAATTGGCGCTGCTACAGTGCTTCCATGACCGCCGTGTTCAATAAATACAGACACAGATATCTGCGGATTCTCTTCAGGCGCAAATGCAATAAACCAGGCGTGATCCCTGTACTTTTCCGGAACATCCCCATACGTGCTTCCGCCAACAACCTGTGTCGTGCCTGTTTTTCCGCCAATTTTAACAATATCTGAATAAGCAAACCGGCCTGTCCCGTTCGGGTCTGAAACAACACTCATAAGAGCCTTTTTTATCAGTCTTATATTTTCAGGCTTTATAACTATTGTACTTTCAGCCCTGTTTTCGGAACCTTCCACTTTTAAAATATGAGGCCTGAATAATTTCCCGCCGTTAACAACAGCAGCCATAAGTCTTGCCATTTGTATTGGCGTAGCAGATAAATACCCCTGACCTATCACAGCATTAAGTGTCTCACCCTTATACCATTTTTCCTTTTTTGTCCTGAGCTTCCAGGCAACTGTAGGCACAATACCAGCTCTTTCTCCCTCAAGCTCAACCCCGACAGGTTTTCCAAGACCAAAATCTGATGCGTATTGTGAAAGGGTATCAATCCCGAGCCTTTTGCCGATTTCATAAAAATAGACATCACATGATTCAACAATTGCCCTGTGCAGTTTGATATTTCCGTGGCCTTCCCGTTTCCAGCACCTGAAAATCCTTCCCAGATGTATCGAACCCTTGCACTCAAAAACCGTGTTATCTGTAATAATACCTTTTTCAAGGGCGGCAATTGCAGTAATTACCTTGAAGGTGGAGCCTGGAGGATACTGGCTCTGAATGGCCCTGTTCAGAAAAGGTTTTTTAGTGTCATTGACAAGTATTTTCCAGTCTTTATAATCAATACCTCTCGCAAACAGATTCGGATCAAAAGAGGGCTTACTTGCCAAAACCAAAATTTCACCTGTATTTGGATCAAGGGCAACAACAGCCCCTACCTTTCCCTTAAGTGCGTCCTCTGCTTCTGCCTGAAGCTTCATATCAATGGTAAGTATTATATCACCGCCCTTAACAGGCTGAAGTATGCTGGCAACATCAATTATCCTACCCATTGCGTCAACCTCAATCACCTTTTTCCCTGCCTTCCCCATTAAAGTTCTGTCAAAAACCTTTTCAGCCCCGCGTTGACCTGTGAATGCCCTTCTGGGAACATCATAGTAATCCGGATTTTTCATCTGTTCAATAGTAAGCTTGCCAAGATAGCCCATAACATGACTTGCAAAATCCCCGTAAATGTATTCCCTGCTGACTACGACTTCAACCAGCAGGCCTGGAAAATCAATCTTTCCCGCCTCTACCCTGGCAACTTCCTCCATTGAAACATTCTGTCTTAATTTAACAGGCTCAAACGGATTCACTGCCCCCCTCTCCAGCCTGGCCTTGATATCCTCAGGTTTAAGTCCGACAAGTCTGCCCAGCGCAGATAATGTATCTGGATCTTCAGATAAATCCTCTTTGATAACTGATATGTCAAAGGACGGAATATTTCTTACAAGCGCAATATTATTCCTGTCATAAATTAACCCGCGCGGCGCAAGTATTTCTACCATCCTTAACCTGTTTTGTTCGGCGATTTCTTTATATTTTTCACCTTTTATTATCTGCAGATCCCAAAGCCTCAGGATAAAGACAATAAATAAAAATACTATTATATATGTGCCAACTGAAATCCTTTTCTCCATAATATTAAAAGGTCCTGCCTTTAATGTTGAAAAATGCCTTACCACTCTCTTGAGGATTTAAAAAGGGGTATAAGAACAGGCTTAGTACTGTTGTATAAACAACCTGCATAATTGAAATCCTAAACGGCCTGTTGAAGAATGATAAATCTGCAAAGGTTTCGAGACATATATAGACCAGAAAAATATCAACTAATGAAAAGAACCCTATTATCGCAGCGCTTATAAAGACATTCCACCGAAACATCTTCTGCCTGATTAATTCAATAAAGAAGCCGGCCAGGGCCTTGGTTAGAATATTAGGACCAAGGATAAAACCGCTCGCAGAGTCAAGCAGCAGGCCTGTCAGTACCCCGTAAGCCATTCCTCTGGCCTGCCCGTGCCTGAGCGAATAGAAACATACAAGTATAAGCACAAAATCAGGCTTTATTACATTATTAAGCAATGTGCTCTGAACAGATACGGCAAGTAAAGCAGTTAAGAGATAAAACGAGAATGTCTTCATCTTCTCAGTATAGCAACTTCCTCAACAGCATTAAGATTCTGTGAGGTTGCTACCTCAATCTCATAGAAAAGCTCTCCGTCTTTTTTTTTGACTGCCGTTATATGACCTACCTGAAGTCCCTCAGGGTATATCCCGTCAAGTCCCGACGTTATTATCTTTTCCCCGACTGAAACATCCTCTTCCTGGCGCACATATTTCAAATAACACTTGTCATTACCTCTCCCCTCGAGGACGCCCCCAGTTCTTGAGGATTGAATCCTGACAGCAACCGAAGAATTTATGTCTGTCATAAGAATGATATTAGCCCTGTTCTTTAAGACCTTGTGAATTCTTCCGACAACTCCCAGAGGAGTAACAGCAACCATATCCCTGGAAATGCCGTCATCCATTCCCTTGTTTATCCACAGAATCCTGAACCAGTTAGTCGGATCACCTGCAAAGACCTCGGCTGTTGTAACATAAGCTGCCCTTTGCGACTTCAGCTCAAGTAAATCCCTGAGCCTCCTGTTTTCATGTTGAGCCTCAAGATATTGATTCCTCTCCTGCTCGGTTTTCTTAATCTGCTCAATAAGCCTCCTGTTTTCATCTTCCTTTCCAATGATAATGATGTAGGTATTAAAAAAATTTTTTACAGTTTTTATAAACGCAGAGCTGCCCTGCTCGAGGATTTTCAGGGGATATGAAGGAAAATCAGAGATGCGACTCCAGCCTTTAATACTCTGGTATGTCAGTAATGCAAAAATGAGAAATATAAAAAATAAAAAAAAAGAGGACTTTTTTTTAAATAACATCTAAAATTAATTCTTCTATAAATAAAAGACCTTCAGGTTTATTACATTTATCTCAGCGTAACCCTGCTCAATATATCCAGATCATCCAGCACTTTGCCAACTCCATTTACTACCGCACAGAGAGGGTCTTCAGCAATGATTACAGGCAGGTCTGTCTCATGTTTCAAAAGAAGATCCAGGCCACTTAAAAGGGCGCCTCCGCCTGCAAGCACAATGCCCCTGTCCACAATATCAGATGCAAGTTCCGGAGGGGTATTTTCAAGGGCAAGTTTTATTGTATTTATTATAACCTGCACCGGCTCATTTATTGCCCCCCTGATTTCATCCTCAAAAATTGTAATGGTCTTTGGAATACCCGAGACAAGATCCCTGCCCTTCACCTCCATACTCTTATTGTCGTCACCAATTTTAAAGGCAGAGCCTATGTGTCTTTTAATATACTCCGCGGTTCTGTCTCCGATAAGAACCTTGGTCTTGCTTTTAATGTAACTCACTATTGCCTCATCCATTTTATCGCCGCCAACTCTCACAACCTTGCTATACACAACCCCGTGAAGGGAGATAACTGCAACATCAGTGGTTCCGCCGCCGATATCTACTACCATGCTTCCGGAAGGCTCTCCTATGGGAAGGCCCACACCGAGCGCAGCAGCCATCGGCTCTTCTATAAGATATATCTCTCTTGCGCCTGATGCCTGGGCCGCGTCCTTAACCGCCCTTTGTTCAACCTGTGTAATGCCTGAAGGAACACCAATAACAATTCTCGGGGAAATAAAGCTCTTTCTGTTATGGACCTTTCTGATAAAGTACTTTAACATGTC
>JAZFSN010000250.1:0-7300 GCA_036446195.1 Thermodesulfovibrionia bacterium
AAACTGTAGAAGAGATCCTTTTTGAGGCTCACAGAAAAAGATAAGACCTGCCTGTCTTTAGAATTCAAAAGATTTTTTTAAGCGACCGCATTTAATTGAAAGAATTCCTCGATGCTCTGCATCGGGGGTAATGGTCTACTCCTTGTCCCCCTGTTTTCTTTGTGAAAACAAAGTCCCCCGTGTTTCCTTGTGGAAACAAGGAAGGGGGAAAGAAGGGGGACCTTTGTCCGTCATTCCCGGCCCCGATCGGGAATCCAGACTGTTTGCTCTCTGGATACCCGTTTCCACGGGTATGACGTGATACCTCGCAGCTCTGCTACGGGGTAGTTCATTGAAATAATAATTCAAAAACATTATCATAATAATATAGACGTCGTTAGTTATTTGAACAATAAATCAGCAAATAACGAATAACAAAAACTTTGGTTATTGCTGTTACATGAAGAAAGACAGCGATTTGCAATTCATGAATATTTATTTTGAAAGAGACCTGAGATGAATTTTTGTGCTGTTATCCTTGCTGCAGGACATGGCAAAAGAATGAACTCCCTAAAACCCAAAGTTATCCATGAAGTCATGGGTAAACCTATAATTCAGTATACAATTAAAGCGTTAAAGGAGTTAAAACCTGAAAAAATGGTTATAGTAGTTGGCAATGGAGCTGAAGAGGTTAAAAAACAAATAACGGAAAAATCGGTATCTTTTGTAACGCAGGCGAAACTCCTTGGTACCGGTAATGCTCTCCTGGAAGCAGCCAGGTCTTTAAAATGCATAAAGGACAGAACAACTTTAGTTCTAACAGGAGATTCACCGCTTATAACCTCAAAGACATTAAAAGGATTTTTAAAAAAACATAAACAAAACAAGAATGCCCTCTCACTTCTTTCTTTTATTGATGAGTCTTTATATGGATACGGCAGGATTTTGCGTAATAAAAAGGGCCATATTATCGGTATTGTTGAGGACAAACACGCCACAGTAGATGAAAAAAGACAGAACAAGGAGTTGAACAGCAGCATATATGCTATAGAGCCTGATATTATGCGCTATCTAGGTAAACTAAAAAAACACCGTTCTTCTGGTGAATATTATCTTACTGATATTATCAGTTTTGCTTCTAAAAACGGGAAAAAGGTTGAGGCTTATAAATGTCCTCCTGAAGAGGGCCTGGGAATTAACACCAGGGCAGAGCTTCGTCAGGCAATTGAAATACTGAATAAAAGAAATATATCAAAATGGATGAAAAAAGGGGTTACATTTATTAACCCGTCTATATCAATTGTACACCATTCGGTAACAATAGGGAAAGACACCATTGTCTATCCAAATACACACCTGGAGGGCAATACATCAATAGGCAGAAACTGTATTATTTACCCCGGAGTGCGAATATATGACAGCATACTTGAAGACAGAGTATTAATTAAAGACAATACATTAATAGAAAATAGCAAAATCAGAAGTGATTCAATTATAGGACCCTTTGCGCATCTTAGGCCTCACAGTAATGTTGGCCGTAATGTAAAAATCGGCAATTTTGTTGAGATAAAAAAATCCAGTATAGGAGACGGCACCAAGGTATCTCATCTGAGTTATCTAGGAGATGCTGTAGTAGGGAAAAATGTAAACATAGGCGCGGGTACCATTACATGTAATTACGACGGCCAGAAGAAATACACTACTACAATAAAGTCCGGGGTGTTTATTGGAAGCGACAGCCAGATTATTGCGCCTGTCGAGATAGGCAGGGGCGCTTATATTGCAGCTGGTGCAACAGTCACAAAAAATGTCCCTGCAGGTGCTCTGGCAATCAGCAGGGTAGGACAAAAAAATATAAAGGACTGGGGGATTCAAAAACAGTTAAAAGTTAAAGGTAAAAAATTAAAAGTTAAAAATAGAAAAAAATAAATATGGCAATTTATCCGTAAATAGAAATAACTAATATTTTAGACTTTAACTTTCAACTATAGATAGTCGTAATAATAATGTCCTATTTACTGATAGCGCTGTCATTCTCCGACTTGATCGGGGAATCCAGAGGTAAAAACTTAAAACATGGATTCCCGATTATAACCTTCGGGAATGACGAAAAACGGACATTATTTATGCGTGAGTCAATTATATAATTATGTGTGGAATAATCGGATACCTTGGAAATCAAAATGCTGTCCCCATAGTTATTGCCGGGTTAAAAAAACTGGAATACCGGGGCTATGATTCCGCGGGTATAGCCTTTTTTATGAATGGCAAAATAGAGGTAAGACGCTGTGCCGGTAAGATAAAAAAGTTAGATGCTTCAATAAAAGATGAAAATCTCCAAAGCTCTGTAGGCATTGGACATACCCGGTGGGCTACACATGGAAAACCCTCAGAGGAAAATGCACATCCTCACAAGGTAGGAGGAGTTGTAATTGTTCATAACGGAATTATTGAAAATTATCGTGAACTTAAAACAGAACTGAAAAAAAAAGGGCATATTTTTACTTCTGATACCGACACAGAGGTTCTCTGTCACCTTATTAGCAGATACGTTAAAAAAGGCCTCAATCTAAAGGATGCAACAAGAGAGGCCTTACAGCATGTCAGGGGTGCCTATGCCCTTGCAATCATAAGGGAAGCGGAGCCTGATAAAATTGTGGCTGTAAAAAAAGACTGTCCCCTTATTGTAGGGCTTGGCGACAGAGAGTTTTTTGTTGCTTCTGACATCCCTGCATTTCTCAACTACACAAGGGATGCGATAATCCTTGACAACGGCGAGATGGCTGTAGTAACAAGTGACGGTGTTTCAGTCTATGATATCAATAACACCCCCGTAGAGAAAAAAATTACCAATATTACATGGACTCCTAAAATGGCTGAAAAATGTGGTTACAGATACTTTATGTTAAAAGAAATATATGAACAGCCAAGGGCGATTATGGACACAATCAGGGGTAGAGTTTACCCTGAGAATGGAGATGTAAATCTTGATGAGCTCCTAATAAAAAAAAATGAGCTGAAAAATTTGAAGAAAATATTTCTTGTGGCATGTGGTACATCCTGGCACGCTGCCCTTATTGGCAAATACATGCTTGAAGATATAGCCGGGATACCTTCAGAGGTTGACATTGCATCTGAATTCAGATACAGAAATCCTATTATTTCCAAAGACAGCCTTGTCATAGTTATTACCCAGTCAGGGGAAACCGCTGATACTCTGGCTGCCCAGAGGGAGGCTAAAAAATCCGGGGCAAGAATTCTTAATATCTGCAACGTAGTCGGCAGCACCTCTTCAAGAGAGGCTGAGAGCGTTTTTTATACACATTCAGGGCCTGAAATAGGAGTTGCATCTACAAAGGCGTTTACCACACAGCTTGTTGCACTTTACCTGTTTTCAATAGCGGTAGCAAAAGCCAGGGGAACTCTTGATGCCTCAGCAATAAGAAAGCTTGTTAATGACTTATTGACACTGCCTGAAAAAGTGGAGAATACTCTCCATCTTAACGACACTATACTGGAAATCGCCAAAAAGTTTTTCCATGTAAAAGACTTTCTTTATCTGGGAAGGGGAATAAATTATCCCATTGCCCTTGAGGGTGCGTTAAAATTAAAAGAAATATCTTATATTCATGCAGAGGGGTATCCTGCCGGCGAGATGAAACATGGCCCCATAGCTCTTATTGATGACGATATGCCCGTTCTATTCCTTGCACCCAGAGACAAGGTATACGAAAAGATACTTTCTAATATTGAAGAAGTAAAGAGCCGGGGCGGCAAGATTATTGTCCTCGCCACAAAAGGAGACAGCAGTATTTCATCGCTCACATCATATACGGTATTTGTTCCGCAGATAAATCAATATCTTGACCCGATTCTTCTTTGTGTTCCATTACATCTTCTCGCTTATCATATAGCGGTTTTAAGAGGATGCGATGTTGACCAGCCCCGAAATCTTGCAAAAAGTGTAACAGTTGAATAAAAAAAATTACCTCTTTCGCATTTGAGTTAGGAGCTAATATAGTAGTTTGTCATTACCGCTTGCCTGCCGGCAGGCAGGCTTGTCGGGTCGGAGCGACTCTTCGCGGAGACTCGCTTCGAGAATCCTTCTTAAATGCAAGCGGTTACTTCTTTTTTAGAAGAAAGAAAAAGATTCCGGACATTCATCCTTCGCAGTGCTATGGAGAACGGGAGCCGGAATGACGATTTTATGGATAATTCAATATCTTTTCAACTTTTTTACAAAAGAACCAAAAAAATTAAAAACAGCTACAGAAATTTAAAATAAGAGGACGTGATACCAATTTTTGGATAGAATCTGTTATTATAAATAAGTGTGACTTATATATAATGAAGTTTTTGTAATGTCAAAGTATCAGCAAAAACAAACTCATTCCCCTTTGGTTGTTTCCAATTCTCAGTTTATTTAATGGATTAGTATGGATAAAAATGCTTTATTGAAAGGTCTTAACCAACAGCAAAAAAACGCTGTTCTTCACACCAAGGGGCCGCTTCTTGTCCTCGCAGGAGCAGGAAGCGGTAAAACCAAAGTAATCATCCACAGGTTCAGCTATCTCAGTAAAGTGCTTAAAGTTCCTCCGGCTTCCATACTCACGATGACATTTACCAATAAAGCTGCAGGGGAAATGAAGGAAAGGGTCGAACAATTTATAGGAAAGAGACTTAAAGAATCATGGATAGGCACTTTTCATTCCCTTTCCAACAGGATTCTGAGAAAAGAGATTGATAAACTTGGTTTTCAAAGAAATTTTTTAATCTATGATGAGAATGATTCATGCGATATAATAAGGTATATTTTAAAAGAATTTAAAATCCATGAGGCTCTTTATAAAGGTATTGTATCAAAGATAACCTCGCTTAAGGCATCTCTGATCGGTCCGAAAGAATTTCTCAAACTCACCAATAACGAAGATAGCTACGGGTTTGATGAGAAATTTGCAAGGGTCTATATGAAATACCAAGAGGAGCTGATAAAAAATAACGCCCTTGATTTCGATGACCTTATAATGTATACAGTCAAACTTTTTGAAGAACATCCTCGCCTCTGTGAGCAATATAACAAGGAATTTCCCTATATAATGATTGATGAATATCAGGATACAAACATAGCCCAGCACAGGCTTTCCAAGCTCCTTGCCGGCAAACACAAAAATATCTGTGTTGTTGGAGATGATGATCAAAGTATTTACAGGTTTAGAGGCGCTGAGATTAAAAATATTCTTGCCTTTGAAAAAGATTTTCCAAAAGTAAAGATAATAAGACTTGAGCAGAATTATAGATCTACACAGAACATACTTAGTGCTGCAAGTGGGATTATTGCACAGAATCAGTCGAGAAAACCCAAAAAATTATGGAGTGATAGAGGCAGGGGCGAGAAAATATTCTATTGTATAACTAATAACGAGACTGAAGAGGCACAGTATATTGCAAGGTCTATAAGAGAGCTTTAC
This sequence comes from Thermodesulfovibrionia bacterium, assembly GCA_036446195.1. GTDB lineage: Bacteria > Nitrospirota > Thermodesulfovibrionia > UBA6902 > BMS3Bbin08 > JAZFSN01. The sequence continues at coordinate 5,448 of JAZFSN010000250.1, forward strand.
CTTAAAAGCAAACATTCATGCGGGGATTTTGCTGTTCTTTACAGAGTTAACTTCCAGTCAAAAATTATAGAAGAGGTTCTTAAGGAATATGGTCTGCCTTATCGTGCAATCGGTGGAACCAGTTTTTATCAGAGAAAAGAAATAAAGGATATCATCTCTTATGTGAAGGTAATTAATAATCCATGCGATTCTATAAGTCTTAAAAGAATTATCAACCGACCGCCGAGGGGAATTGGCTCTGCTTCAATTGCCCGGATAGAGAATGAAGCAAAGAAAAAAAACAAGTCTCTTTTTGAGACAATGAAGCAGATTGCGGGCGGCAATGGAGCAGCTACGGCATTAAGGGAAAAACTTGGTGACTTTGTGAAACTCATAAAAGAACTTTCAAACTACAAAAATACCGATGTCCAGAAACTCTTATGGCAGATTTTTGAAAAAACAGGGTACCTTAAATGGATTGGAGAAGAATACATTGAAAACCTTATGAAACTCGTTAATTCTGTAGAAGACAAAGATGTGCGGAGTTTTATTGACACAGCATCACTTTGTAGTGGAATAGATGAGTCCCATAACGGTGACTTTGTTTCTCTTATGACACTTCATAATGCAAAAGGGCTTGAATTTCCAGTTATATTTATTGCGGGGGTTGAGGACGGACTACTGCCTCATTTTCATACCCTAAAAAACCCTGAAGAGCTCGAGGAAGAACGCAGGCTCTTTTATGTAGGCATGACAAGGGCGCAAGATTTGCTTATACTTTCAAGTGTCAAGAAGAGAAAACTTTATACATCAGTACAGAAACAGAAGTCATCAAGATTTCTTAATGAAATACCTGGCGAATGTTTTCACTGCATTGAAAAAAAGCCAAAAACAGAGGGGATCGCCGCTTCTGTTGAGAAGCAAGCGGCCTTACTCAAATCAACTCCTTTTGTTGCAGGTGTCAGAGTAAAACATACCAAATGGGGACTAGGAGTTGTGCGAGACTGCTATGGTGACACCGACGACATAAAGGTTATGGTGAATTTCACATCCGTGGGCGTAAAAAAGCTTTCGCTGAAATTTGCTAATCTGGAGAAGCTCTAAATGGACATTGGACACATTGCAATGCTTGCCAGACTTGAACTTACAAAAGAAGAGAAAAAACTCTTTTCCAGACAGATAGAAAGTATCATAGAATATATAGATAAGCTTAATGAACTGGACACAACCAGTGTCGAACCCACCGCACACGTGCTTCCAATAAAAAATGTCTTTAGGGAAGACAAGCTGAAACCATCTCTGCCCAAAGACGAAGCCCTTAAAAATGCCCCTGACAGGACAAACGATTTTTACAGGGTACCAAAGATTATAGAATGAGAAAGACGGTTCACAGTTCACAGTTCAGAGTCCACAGACAGAAGGTCAACTGTCAACCGGCTGTTGAAAAACTGTTTATTATAGCTTTTCACCTCTTTTGCTGTCATTCCCGTGGAAACGGGAATCCAGTCTTTTTAATATGTTACTGGATGCCCGCTCCCCGATTACGACCTTCAAGGACAAGTTTTGCGGGCATGACATTTATACTAAAAGAGAAGAGTTTTTCAACAGCCCGTCAACCGTCAACCGTCAACTGGAGACTGCCGTGCTAAGGTGTATGCTAAGGTCCAAAATACATATGGCTACTGTTACAGATTCCAATATCACCTATGAGGGAAGCTTGACTGTTGATGAGACAATACTCAAAGCTGCTGGAATCAAACCTTACGAGCAGGTTATGGTCAGCAATCTTAACAATGGGGAGCGGTTCGAAACCTATATAATATCTGGAAAGAAAAATTCCGGTGTTATATGTCTTAATGGTCCTACTGCAAGGA
>JAZFSN010000251.1:0-3138 GCA_036446195.1 Thermodesulfovibrionia bacterium
AAAACTCCTTTAAATATGGGTTTAAACCTTTTGCCGTCATTCCCGTGAAAACGGGAATCCAGTCTTTTCAGTATGTTACTGGATACCCGCTTTCGCGAGTATGACATTATTACTGGAAGAAAAGAGTTTTTCAACAGCCTGAAAAGTCAGGATGAGTCAGAGTCTTTCCCATATTCCTGGCATGAAATTTATTTTTCAAAATGAACTACCCCGCAGTCCCGATGATTCGGGACGAGGTATCAAAGTCATACCCGTGAAAATGGGTATCCAGAGAGCAAACGGACTGGATTCCCGCTCAAAAAACTGCTACCTCTGAGGGCACAGGGAGAATGACGGACAAAAGAAAAGATCATTAATTAACTGGTTAATTTTTTATGGTTCAATGCCTTTCCAACTGGGGTATTCTTTATCCGGTACTCAGAATTGAGAATATGAAGAGTTAAGGAATGGAAAGGGAATCCAGTAAATTACCAATTGAAGAGACAGCCTTTGAATCAGAAGGAAGTTCAAAAACCGGTTTTCCTTCAAGATCATATTGAAAAATCTCATTATCTTCAGGGATAGAGGCGACAATCTCGAAGTTAAGCCCCCTGGCTGCTTCCCGCAAAGTGGTAAATTCCGCTTTAGAGATCCTATTAATAATAAGTACCCTTCTGTTAATTTCAAGCGATAATTCATCAATGAGATTCGTTATCCTTCGTGCGGTAAGAACGCCTCTTTGAGTCGGGTCACTCACAACAAGCATGAGATTAACCTTATGAGTGGTTCTCCTGCTCAAATGCTCCATTCCCGCCTCATTGTCAATAACAACATAAGGATATTTTTCTGATAATTTATCTGAATACTTCCTGATTATATTATTGGCAGCACAGTAGCATCCCGGGCCTTCCGGCCTTCCCATAATAAGCAGGTCAAATCCCCTTGACTCTATAATTGCCTGCTGAACCTGATAATCAAACATCTGTTCCATACTCATGCCTCCAGGTCGCTCAGCGCCGCTTCGAACCGCAGCAAGGGTCTCTTCGCGCAACTGCCCTATTGTTGAACAAGCAGCAACTCCGAGAGCCTCATTAAGGCAGGAATTGCTGTCAGCATCTATGGCAAGAACAGGTTTCTGCCGTTTCTCAATTAAGTACCTGATTGCAAGTGCGGCAATTGTTGTCTTACCGGTTCCGCCCTTGCCTGCCAAAGCTATTACATACGCCATAATTTTTAAAATACCTTTTTAGGGATTGTTTAATCAAGAGAGTGGTGAAAATGTCAGATGTAATCTATCCCTATCCATAAGGATAAAATTACAATAAACAAATCCCAAATTCCAAACAAATTCCAAATTACAATGACCAAAGATCAGGGAACAGGTTTCAGGGATCAGGGGTCAGTTATTAGCTGACAGCCGACACCTGACACCTGACAACTGCCACTTAGTTTGTTATTCGGGGTTTGATACCATATTTCTTTCTCACTTCTTTTATCTTTCCGCAGGAGTAATCGCCTTCAGGGCAGGGGGAGTAGAGACAACCGGGCCCTGCTTTGTGAAATATTGTTGGAGCAATCTTCTTAACGATTCCCAGCATTGCTTCTGCCATCTGCCTTATTTCCCACTGGGCGCGGTTACAGCATCTCTGCCTGAAAAAATGAAGCAGCTCACGTGCGTTCATCGTTATAATGATTTTGGTCTCGGCTGCATTCGGAAGGACAAATCGGGCATCCTGATTTGCTAATTCGCCCTTTACACCAGTTTCGTTCAGTTCCCTTACAATAAAATTATATGATTTTTGTGCTTCTTTCATAAAAGATAGAAAGATATTTCTCAGCTCTTTATGTTTTTTAATGATCGGGGGTATAATATAATCAAAACCGGATTCTTCACTCACATAACGTTGTGACTGCTGGCTGTATGATGCAAGCCTGTGCCTTACCAACTGGTGCGAACAGGCCCTTGAGATACCCTCAACCGCAAACGTAAAAGACACGTGTTCAATCGGAGTCATATGCCCCATCTTTACCAGTTTTTCTACAAATACCTTTTGGTCCTTTTTCTCTATTTTTTCTTTCAGAGATTCTATATCCGTCGGGCTGTAGCACAACTTCGCCGCCATGGCAACAGTCTCCTCAGGATTTGGCGTATGACGTAACAGAATTACTTTTAATTTAGCCTCTGGCATTAAGTCTCCTATTTAAAGATTTTTGCTTCTTCGGTGAAAAACACAGATAGTCACAGATTACGAGCAGATGATCACAGAGATTATCTGTGTTCATCAGTAGCTTTTCCGCCTCGGCGGATCAGACGAGTCTGATTATCTGTAACCACGTAAAGTGGCTGCTCGTAAAGTCCCGGGGGCCACATGCCCCTACGGGGGCCACAACGTGGCTTTATGCCATCTGCGAGTTTTACAAATGTTGAATGTCGTCTTTATCATCATCGTCCTTAAATATCTTATCTATATATTCCTTTGCAGCCACCCGCCCGCCAACACCGAATGCAATGGCAAAAGCAAGGACAATACCGCCGAATGTAATCGCAAACGCAACTAATACTGTTTCCTTTCCAATGCCAAGCTGTTCAAGGGCCATTGTTATTGCAAGAAAAAAAACAGTGAATTTTACAAACTTGCCGATAGCCCCTGATATCCTTAGACCTGAATTGACAGATGCTATAAGTGCCGTCCGGCCTAAAAAATTGCTCAGACTATATCCGACAAAAAGTATAAGTATGGCTATAAAAACGTTAGGCAGGTAGAGGAAAAGCTTTTCGAGAAATCTATGTATGGTGGGAATATTAAGTATACGCAGTGAAATTATCAGAAAAGTAAATATTATAAGCCAGCCAATTACCCTTAAAAAAAGGCTTGAAATCGATTCTTTTATCCCCCATTTCTGGAATATGTCAGTAATACCGACCTTTTCAGCAAGCCTGTCAAGTTTTATCGCCCTGAATAACCTTGTAAATATCTTTTTTAATGCAATGGCAATAAGAATTCCAAGGCCCAGTATAAGAATAGAAGCAAGGAGATTCGGCAAAAAATCAAGCACATTTCTGTAAAATTCTTCAATTGGTCCTATTATTGTTTCTTGTAAGGTAGTGTCCATCATACCCCCCTTGTTTAGTGTTTCAATAAACCTGATTATTCACCC